>NZ_JACVZN010000100.1:0-263 GCF_017151895.1 Staphylococcus sp. EG-SA-15
CCGTGTTACCGCCGTGAAAGGGCGGTGTCTTAACCGCTTGACCAAGGAGCCATGGCTCCACAGGTAGGACTCGAACCTACGACCGATCGGTTAACAGCCGATAGCTCTACCACTGAGCTACTGTGGATTAATATTATGCCTGGCAACGTTCTACTCTAGCGGAACGTAAGTTCGACTACCATCGACGCTAAGGAGCTTAACTTCTGTGTTCGGCATGGGAACAGGTGTGACCTCCTTGCTATAGTCACCAGACATATGAATGT
>NZ_JACVZN010000101.1:0-262 GCF_017151895.1 Staphylococcus sp. EG-SA-15
TATCAATGATGTTACCGCCATGTTCATACTTAGGTTTGTCTTTTTCTGTATCTTCCTCGAATGACTGATTACCATTATTTTGACCATGAATTTGAGGTACACTGTCGAAATCGATATCTACGATATTGCCACCTTGTTCATATTTAGGTTTGTCTTCTTCTGTGTCTTCCTCGAATGACTGGTTACCGCTATTTTGGCCACCTTCATAACCTAATTCACTCTTAATATCAACGTGGCTATTTTCTTCGATTTCTTCAATCAC
>NZ_JACVZN010000102.1:0-260 GCF_017151895.1 Staphylococcus sp. EG-SA-15
TACGTCTCATCAATACGCCATTTGTAATAAGCTTTTTTATGCTTTTTCTTCCAAATTTGATATAAAATTGGGGCATATTCTTGAACCCAACGGTAGATCGTTGAATGATGAACGTTTACACCACGTTCTCTTAATATTTCAGATATATCACGATAGCTCAATGCATATCTTAGATAGTAGCCAACGGCTACAGTGATAACATCCTTGTTAAATTGTTTATATCTGAAATAGTTCATACAGAAGACTCCTTTTTGTTAAAA
>NZ_JACVZN010000103.1:0-258 GCF_017151895.1 Staphylococcus sp. EG-SA-15
GTAGATGAAATCTTAAAGTCAACTGGAACATTAGCTACAACTCAAATCGCGGCAGACTACGGTATATCAGCACAAAAGTTAAACAAACTACTACACGAAGCTAGATTACAACGAAAAGTGAATAAACCGTGGGTGCTGGCATAGGAGAAGAATTATATGATGACATATTGCATGAAGAAGTATTTTTTAAAGAAGACGAAACGCCATCAAATGCTGATTTTTGTATTTTAGTTAATGGTGATTCAATGGAACCTATGT
>NZ_JACVZN010000104.1:0-256 GCF_017151895.1 Staphylococcus sp. EG-SA-15
GTATTTCAAAGTAAAATTACATGTTAATACGTAGTATTAATGGCGAGACTCCTGAGGGAGCAGTGCCAGTCGAAGACAGGGGCCCCAACACAGAAGCTGACATATAGTCAAGCTTACAACAATGTGCCGGTTGGGGTGGCTGAGACGGCACCCTAGGAAGGGACCCGTCATCAAAAATTCTATTTATAGAATTTTACAGTAATGTGCCAGACGGGCAAAGCGAAGCCATTCAATACGAAGTATTGTATAAATAGAG
>NZ_JACVZN010000105.1:0-256 GCF_017151895.1 Staphylococcus sp. EG-SA-15
AACCGTAGTGTACTTATTATTTATAATAATTAGTGGCTCTTATGCAGTTGGAGCGAAGATCCAACTGTAAACCGTAGTGTACTTATTATTTATAATAATTAGTGGCTCTTATGCAGTTGGAGCGAAGGACCAACTGTAAACCGTAGTGTACTTATTATTTATAATAATTAGTGGCTCTTATGCAGTTGGAGCGAAGATCCAACTGTAAACCGTAGTGTACTTATTATTTATAATAATTAGTGGCTCTTATGCAGTT
>NZ_JACVZN010000106.1:0-255 GCF_017151895.1 Staphylococcus sp. EG-SA-15
CTCTTTCGTTCAAAGAGAAGCAGCTGTTCGCAGTTTAATCAAAACCACATAAAGCTTTTAACTTTACTCTTTGATTTAAAGAGTGACAAATGTTTACAGTTTAATTAAAACTGCATAAGAACTTCTAACTTTTCTCTTTCGTTCAAAGAGAAGCAGCTGTTCGCAGTTTAATCAAAACCACATAAAGCTTTTAACTTTACTCTTTGATTTAAAGAGTGACAAATGTTTACAGTTTAATTAAAACTGCATAAGAAC
>NZ_JACVZN010000107.1:0-255 GCF_017151895.1 Staphylococcus sp. EG-SA-15
TGTCGGTCGAGTTTGCTGAAGAATTTACCTATTTTTTGCTGTTCTCTAAGCAGCGGATAAGAAGAACTAATACTATAAAAATCACTATGGTTTAAATCTGGTATCGTCGAAGATCCTGCTAAAGATAGTATTTTATTTTGTATCTTAGATGAATTTAAAACCTCTACTAAAAACAATCTATCATACAGATTTTTATCAAATTTAATTTTAAAAAAATTATTATGAAACGCTCCAAATACATTAGTTACTACTTTT
>NZ_JACVZN010000108.1:0-254 GCF_017151895.1 Staphylococcus sp. EG-SA-15
A
The DNA here is from genome assembly GCF_017151895.1 of Staphylococcus sp. EG-SA-15. Classification (NCBI taxonomy): domain Bacteria; kingdom Bacillati; phylum Bacillota; class Bacilli; order Caryophanales; family Staphylococcaceae; genus Staphylococcus; species Staphylococcus sp. EG-SA-15. The sequence continues at coordinate 2 of NZ_JACVZN010000108.1, forward strand.
CCGCAGGTCTCTTCAGATCTACGGATTTTCGCCATGCCACGAAATTAGCATCATGCTAGCAAGTTAAGCGAACACTGACATGATAAATTAGTGGTTAGCTATATTTTTTTACTTTGCAACAGAACCATATTTCAGATATATCACGATAGCTCAATGCATATCTTAGATAGTAGCCAACGGCTACAGTGATAACATCCTTGTTAAATTGTTTATATCTGAAATAGTTCATACAGAAGACTCCTTTTTGTTAAAA
>NZ_JACVZN010000109.1:0-254 GCF_017151895.1 Staphylococcus sp. EG-SA-15
TTGTATTTCTCGTATAATGATTGCAAACCTTCAAATTGTGAAGTAAAGCCACATTCGCTAGCTGTATTAACAATTAGCATAACGTCACCCTTATATGCATCTAATTTGTAAGTAACACCTTTATTTGGATATTTGACTGCGGCACAACACGGATTCTTTAATGAGAAAATCAAATGGAATTTCACTAAGTTTTTAGTGGATCGCGAAGGTAACGTTGTTAAACGATTTGCACCTCAAAAAAAACCTGTTCAAAT
>NZ_JACVZN010000010.1:0-75228 GCF_017151895.1 Staphylococcus sp. EG-SA-15
ACGTTAAATTAATGAAAGATACAGTAGGTGCTGATGTAGAAGTAAAAGCATCAGGTGGCGTACGTAATTTAGAAGATTTCAATAAAATGGTTGAAGCAGGTGCGACACGTATTGGTGCGAGCGCAGGCGTTCAAATTATGCAAGGTTTAGAAGCAGATTCAGATTACTAATTTTATAAAAAAATATGTAAGCATGGGACATCGTAACCATATATAAGTATGTCGATATCAGCTTTAAGACATCATAAATGCCATGATGATTCTAAGTTAATTTAATAGGGACTTTAACGTTATAACCAATCTATTTAAGAATAATAACATCGCATTGAAATTGTGATATTAAAAATGAAATCGATAGCTTGCTATAATAATTTTCGCTTGTGCTTTTAAAAATGGACTAGAGAAAGCGCAGATGCTTTGTCCTAAGCTTTTTAAGAAAAGGATGATAAAAATGAGAATGATAGACATTATTGAGAAAAAGCGTGACGGTCATACACTAACAACGGAAGAAATTAATTTCTTTATTGACGGCTATGTTAAAGGGGATATTCCTGATTACCAAGCATCAAGTTTAGCAATGGCGATTTATTTCCAAGATATGAATGATGATGAGCGTGCAGCATTAACGATGGCTATGGTTAATTCTGGTGATATGATAGATTTGAGTGATATTAAAGGTGTCAAAGTAGATAAGCACTCAACAGGTGGTGTAGGAGATACAACTACATTGGTTTTAGCACCATTAGTAGCAGCTGTAGATGTTCCTGTTGCAAAAATGAGTGGGCGTGGATTAGGTCATACAGGTGGTACGATTGATAAATTAGAAGCAATTGATGGTTTTCATGTTGAAATAGATGAAGCAACATTTGTGAAATTGGTTAATGAAAATAAAGTGGCAGTTGTAGGACAATCAGGAAATTTAACTCCTGCAGACAAAAAATTATATGCCTTAAGGGATGTTACTGGTACTGTCAATTCAATACCATTAATTGCCTCTTCAATTATGAGTAAAAAGATTGCTGCTGGTGCAGATGCAATTGTATTAGATGTAAAAACTGGTAGCGGTGCATTTATGAAAACATTAGAAGATGCTGAAGCATTAGCGCACGCAATGGTACGTATTGGTAATAATGTGGGACGTAATACGATGGCGATTATTTCTGATATGAATCAGCCACTTGGACGTGCGATTGGCAATGCGCTTGAGTTACAAGAAGCAATTGATACGTTGAAAGGACAAGGTCCGAAAGATTTAACAGAACTTGTATTAACATTAGGTTCTCAAATGGTTGTACTTGCAAACAAAGCTGAAACGCTTGAAGAAGCGAGAGCGTTGCTAATTGAGGCAATTAATTCAGGTGCAGCATTAGAAAAATTCAAAACATTTATTAAAAACCAAGGTGGCGACGAAACTGTTATTGACCATCCAGAGCGTTTGCCACAAGCTCAATATCAAATTGAATATAAAGCTAAAAAATCAGGTTATGTGACTGAATTAGTCTCTAACGATATAGGTGTCGCTTCGATGATGTTAGGAGCGGGACGTTTAACAAAAGAGGATGATATTGATTTAGCGGTTGGTATTGTTTTAAATAAAAAAATTGGTGATAAAGTAGAAGAAGGAGAATCATTATTAACGATTCACAGTAATCGCCAAGATGTAGACGATGTTGTTAAAAAATTAGATTCAAGCATAACAATTGCTGATCATGTTGTATCGCCTACATTAATTCATAAAATCATTATAGAATAGGAGTTGAAGCTGATTGAACATACTAAGATATTTATTAGGAATAGGTTTTAGTGTAATAGGTGTATTGCATTTTACACGAGAACGACAATTTAGAAATATCATACCGAAATGTTTGCCACTTCGAAAAACAGCGGTTCTTGTTACAGGAATCTTTGAGATATTATTTGGACTTGCACTTTTAATTAAAAGACCATCTCAATGCTTGAAAAATACAATCAATCTATTCTTGCTAGCTGTATTCCCAGCTAATATCTATATGGCAGTTAAAAAGTTACCTTTAGGAGATAAACAATTGCCAACATGGCAACTATATTTAAGGTTACCTATGCAGTTCGTGTTAATGGGACTAATTAAGAAATTATAGTGGTTCTCAAATAAATCGGACAAATGTTAAAGATTTTACTTTTTCATTTGTTCGATTTTTTGACTTTGAAGCATAATAAAAAGCAGTTGGACAATGGCGATTGTAACATCATTGTTCGACTGCTTTTCTGATTAACTTGATTGACTAAGATTTATTTTCCTGTACCGAAAACATCATGCCATTCGTTTCGTTTGTCTAGAAATGCTTGAGCGATAGTTTTAGCACCTTCTAATGAATGACTTGCTGCCCAGCCACATTGTACTTCATTACAAGCAGGCACTTCAGTAGCATTTAGCACATCATTTAAAGTTGCTTCAACAATATTTAATACATCATCATAATTATCATGATTAATAAATGATACATAGAAACCAGTTTGGCAACCCATAGGACTTAAATCAACAACTTTGTCACTATGATTTCTAATATTTTCAGCCATTAAATGTTCTAATGAATGTAGTCCGGGCATATCCATATGTTCTTTGTTTGGTTGTTTGAAACGAATGTCGTATTTGTGAATGACATCTCCGTTTAATCCTTCCATCGTTCCCGCTAATCTAATAAATGGGGCAACCACCTTAGTATGATCTAAATTGAAACTTTCAACATTCATTTTTGTCATTTTGAATTTCCTCCTATTAACTACTCAAAACTATAAAACGCTTATGATTTGTTGCATTATAAAACTTAAGTTTGTTGTAAGTTGTGTTTCTAACAATACTTAAATTGTAACAATAGGGCTTATGTTTTACAATTTGAAACTGTTTTATAAATTTATGAAAGGCTTTTAGTTATTAGAAAATTTTGTAAATAAAGAAAAACTAGATGACATCATGAGATAAAACCGATAGAATAAGTAATAATTCATTTTGAAAGAACAAAATATTGTGGATGATTAAAATGAGTGTAGGGTAAAAGGGAGATAGTAAAAAATGAGTGAAAAACAACAAATTCTCGATTATATAGAAACAAATAAATATAGTTATATCGAAATCAGTCATAGAATTCATGAACGTCCTGAACTTGGTAATGAAGAAATATTTGCGTCTCGAACTTTAATAGATCGTTTGAAAGAACATGATTTTGAAATTGAAACCGAGATTGCTGGACATGCAACTGGGTTTATAGCGACATATGATTCGGGTCTTGACGGGCCAGCTATAGGTTTTTTAGCAGAATACGATGCTTTGCCAGGATTGGGTCATGCTTGTGGTCATAATATCATTGGAACTGCAAGTGTGCTTGGTGCAATTGGTTTGAAGCAAGTGATTGACCAAATTGGTGGTAAAGTAGTCGTTCTCGGATGTCCAGCTGAAGAAGGTGGGGAAAATGGTAGCGCTAAAGCTTCTTATGTCAAGGCTGGTGTGATTGATCAAATAGACATTGCCTTAATGATTCATCCGGGAAATGAAACTTATAAAACGATTGATACTTTGGCAGTGGATGTTTTAGATGTTAAATTTTACGGAAAAAGTGCTCATGCCTCTGAAAATGCAGATGAAGCGTTAAATGCATTAGACGCTATGATTAGTTATTTTAATGGTGTAGCACAACTACGACAACATATTAAAAAAGATCAACGTGTGCATGGTGTGATTTTAGATGGCGGGAAAGCAGCTAATATTATTCCAGACTATACACATGCTCGTTTTTATACTAGAGCAATGACGCGTAAAGAATTGGATATATTAACAGAAAAAGTAAATCAAATCGCACGTGGAGCTGCGATACAGACTGGTTGTGATTATGAATTTGGTCCAATTCAAAACGGTGTGAATGAATTCATTAAAACGCCGAAATTAGATGATTTATTTGCTAAATATGCTGAAGAAGTTGGTGAAGCAGTTATTGATGATGATTTTGGTTATGGCTCTACGGATACAGGGAACGTAAGTCATGTTGTGCCAACAATACATCCTCATATTAAAATAGGATCACGTAATTTAGTAGGACATACGCATAGATTTAGAGAAGCGGCTGCGAGTGTACATGGTGATGAAGCATTAATTAAAGGTGCTAAAATAATGGCGTTGATGGGGTTAGAGTTAATTACAAATCAAGACGTTTATCAAGACATTATTGAAGAGCATGCGCATTTGAAAGGGAATGGGAAGTAATGACAAATAATGGTAATGAGCCGAACTTAACGTTAAGTGATTTATATGACAAAGATGTTGTCTATACGTCAAGACCTTCGTATATATCGAATCCATGGTTGAAACCGGACGAACATCAATCTAATTTTTTAACTGGTAGGGAGTTATTAATAGCAAATCAATTACCTGTTATTGTTCACGAAGCTAGTGCGACAGACAAATTGCATCAGCTATTTCAAGTTATTGGTAAGGAAGTACCGAACTCAATTTATACATTTAACAATCAGCAATCTTACGAAAACTTGATCAAACAATTGGCACATAAGGAAAATAAAAAGATTTATTTTCAATATATTCATGATGAAACAATCTTGAATCAGCAATATTATGCATTAGATAAAACGTTATTTGTTGCTTTAAATAATAAAGCAAGAATACCTGAATGGACAAATGGGAAGTTTTTACCAAAAAGAAAAGTTGTAAAAATTGAGCAATTCGAAAACGAGATTAAGAATTGGGAATTCCCGTTAGTAATTAAGCCGGGAGATGATCTTCCGACAGCAGGTGGCTATGGCGTTATGATTTGTTATCATGATGCAGATTTACAAAAAGCGATAACGCGTATTAAAGAGGCAACTGCTGAAACGAATTCGCTTATTATCGAACAGAAGATTGAAGAAAAAGCGAATTATTGCGTTCAGTTTGCATACTCGGAATCGCTAGGCATTCAATATCTTGGTGCGGCAACGCAATTAACGGATAAGTACGGATTTTATAACGGAAATGAAAATACTACTAATGTACCAGAGCACGTTATAGAAGCAGGTAGACAAATTATGGAAAACGGTGTGAATCAAGGATTCTTTGGTGTAGCTGGTTTTGACCTACTCGTCGATGAGGATGATAACGTTTATGCGATTGATTTAAACTTTAGACAAAATGGTTCAACGAGCATGTTATTACTTGCTAACGAGTTGAATTCAGGATATCAAAAGTTTTATAGTTATCATTCAAAAGGTGATAACACACATTTCTTCAATACGATTTTGAAATATGTCAAAGAAGGTAGTTTATACCCGTTATCTTATTATGATGGTGATTGGTACGGTGAAGATAAAGTTAAATCAAGGTTTGGCTGTATTTGGCATGGTGATTCAAAAGAAACAGTACTGGAGAATGAACGCGCATTTTTAGCTGAACTTGAACACTATTAGAGTTCGGAACATAAGGCGCTACAATGTTGTGTTGCCAGTAGTTGACTGAATATGCGTTTGTAACAAGCTTTTTTCGATTCTAGTCAACAGTAATTAAATTTATGATATGGCAATACTTTGTAATACTAATATTAAATGGCGACTTTTATTTCACTATGTTATAAGAGTTGCCATTTTGTTGATAAAGGTATACTAAAGGTTATCGTTTTGAAATTTTTAGTAACTAGATATGTTTCGTGTTATAGACCGAATTTGTGTATACGTAAAATTTAATGCTATTGAATTTTTAAAATGAAAAACATGACATTAAATTGAATTCATAATATGTCTAATTGACTAACTTGTTGGAGTCATTTACTATTTTATGTATGACATATTTTAAAAAGTGAGGGTCAAGCATGTCTTATAAAGCATATCCATTCTTTAGAGATATATTAATAAATGAATGTATTTATTTCGCCTCTAAAAATAAAAAACTAGTACGCCTAAATTATAAAAGTGAAGCGTATGTAGGCGTTTGGACAGAAGAAAGTGTGGCCGTATCATTTTTAACAAGTCGTGATATTCCATTTGATAAAGTTGTAAAAATGGACGTTGATCGTTTTGCTACTTATGAATTAGATGAATTGTTTGATGAACAAGACCATATTATTATGAATCAAACAATGGAAGAAGAAGGGCATCTACTAAACGTTGTAGCTGTTACACAAGAAGTGATGACGGAATTAGATAAAATTAGAATCAAAGAATTTGTCCAAGATGTAGCGAAATATGATGAAGTATACGGCTTAACTAAAAAAGGTAGTAAGCAGTTTATTCTCATTAGTGAAAATGATAGCGACGAAAAAAAGCCGCATATTATGCCTGTATGGAGTATTAAAAACAGAGCGTTAAAAGTTCGAGATGAAGATTTTGAAGAGTGTGATTTAATTACGATTGAAGGTTCTGTTTTCGGAGAATGGCTAGATGAACTTAGAGATGATCATAAAGCCGTTGCGATAGATTTAAAAACTGGCGTGGTTGGTACAATTGTTTCAGCGCAAAAATTGTCTAATGAACTTACATTTTAATTGAATTGAGTTGTAAGTAATTAAGTGATAATAAATGGAACAATACGTATTCCAAAACACGTAGACCATAAAATAAAAGGCCATTTATATAGCGTTTATTTAAAACAACGCGCATATAAATGGTCTTTTTCTATTTTTCTAAATATAATGCACCAATAGCACCTGAAAATGCGCCGTTTTCAACATAGTACGGTTTGCAACCGCGTAACACAGTATAATCTTCCACAACTTTGCGTAATAAAGCGTTATTATGAAATGAAGAACCGATATAAACGATATTTTCAGTTTTAAATTCACGTGCAACAGTAATGGCCATTGTCGTAACAACTTCGCCAACGACACCAATAACGGCTGCTAATTTATTGCTAGGTGTAAAATCAGCATCTAAATGATGTAGTACATGACCAAAATTAGCTGCTGTTAAATCACCGGGAATGGGTGGTTCGGTATCTTTATAAATATGTCTAACCTTTAAATCGATAGTGTTACGATCACCGTGTTGTGCCATGTCAGTTAACTGTTTATAATCAGTGATTTGACTTAGTAAATAACCGAGTCCTTGAATCATGCCTCCACCTGTACCGATACCGCCTACACGACGTTGTGATTGGCCGTCGAAATAATGTAGTGACGTACCGGTACCAACATTTGCAAAAATATAATCTGCTAAGTCATGGCCTTGCTCTTTTAACAAAATACCTAGTCCTTGAGATGCAGCATCAAACTCTACAAAAATTTGTGCAGGAATGTTGATGTTTTCAGCAATGACACCTGCATTACCTCCAGTTAAGCATAATTTTTCAATTTGCTGTTGGTTTAACCATTCCACAACTTGATCAATATTTTTAGTTAATTCAGTTTTAAAAGTACGTTGGTTATCTTGCTCTTGAACGATTTTAATTAGTGTACCGCCAGCGTCAATGCCAACTTTCATAAGATTCCCACCTCATTATTAATGTCTATCCTTAAATAATAGTATAGTAAAATGACTAAAAAACAAGTAATAATAGTAATTATTAACAAATTTGATGCCATTGTATTTCAACATTGTAAGCGTATCGCAATTAATGTATTACAAACGTAGACGTTAAGTTATATATATTATTTTCTAGGAATTTTGAAGTTGTATAGGATTGTTAGTTAGTGACGCAATATTAAAAGTAGTTCGTACGCAGTGTATTTGTAACTCTCTGATTAAAATGATAAGTAATGAGGAATAGTACATTAATTTTGAAATTTAAAAAATATAAATAAGTAATTTATTTAACTTAGAGCAAATAATGGTATCGTAGTGAAATAATAGGTAAAATAATATGGGGATTCATGCTTCATATATAAAAAGATAGGGGTTAAATATATGGCTAAAGAACTTTGTTTTGAAGGTATCACTTTAAAAGCATTTGATGAACAATATCGTTCAGCAATTAATGATTTTGACTTGAATGAAAGACAACAAATATATTCATCTTTACCTAAAGAAGTTATTGATGATGCAATTAATGATGCTGATAGGATTGCTAACGTAGCAATAAACGATAAAAATGAAGTGGTGGGCTTTTTTGTATTACATCGTTACTATCAGCATGAAGGTTATGATACACCTGAAAATGTCGTTTATATTCGTTCATTATCGATTAATGAAAAATATCAAGGTTTTGGATATGGCACGAAAATAATGATGTCATTGCCGCAATATGTTCAAGGTGTATTTCCTGATTTTAATCATCTATATCTAGTAGTAGATGCGGAAAATGACAATGCTTGGAACCTATACGAACGTGCTGGATTCATGCATACAGCGACTAAAGAAGAAGGACCAATTGGCAAAGAACGACTATATTACTTGGACTTAGATTCAAAACATGTTTCGTCATTAAAGCTTGAAGAAGAAAGTCGTTCAGAAGTGACCAATGTACATATCATTAATTTAATGATTGATGGCCAAAAGGTTGGCTTTATCGCATTGGAGCAGATTGGTGAACGCATGAACATTGCTGCTATTGAAGTGGATAAATCATATCGCTTTAATGGTATTGGTTCAAGTGCTCTGCGACAATTGCCAACTTACTTAAGAAAAAACTATGACAACCTTAATGTGATTACGATGATTCTGTTTGGAGAGAATAATGATTTTAAACCATTATGTTTAAATAGTAATTTCGTTGAAATCGAACAAACTGATGATTATGTCGTTTTCGAAAAATATTTAAATTACTAACAGTGATTGCGAAATATGATATTGTCATTTATAATTTAGTTTTGTTACTATATATAAATGAATTCAGACGTATAAATTTAGATTATATCCTTCGAAAGGAAGTATTGGGCAATGAAAATTCAAGATTATACAAAACAAATGGTTGATGAAAAATCATTTATTGATATGGCTTATACATTATTGAATGATAAAGGCGAAACAATGAACTTATATGATATCATCGATGAATTTAGAGCGTTAGGTGATTATGAGTACGAAGAAATTGAAAATCGTGTTGTACAATTTTACACGGATTTAAACACAGATGGTCGTTTTTTAAATGTTGGAGAAAATTTATGGGGATTACGTGATTGGTATTCGGTAGATGATATTGAAGAGAAAATCGCACCAACTATTCAAAAATTCGATATTCTGGATGCAGATGATGAAGAAGATCAAAACTTAAAATTATTGGGCGAAGATGAAATGGATGACGACGATGATATTCCAGCTCAAACAGATGATCAAGAAGAACTAAATGATCCAGAAGATGAGCAGGTTGAAGAAGAAATCAATCATTCGGATATAGTCATTGAAGAAGATGAAGATGAACTAGACGAAGACGAAGAAGTGTTTGAAGACGAAGAAGACTTCAACGATTAATTTTTTGTTTGACTTTTAGTTGAAAGATGATAAAATTTTATTCGGGCTCCTTTAAATAGGACACGTGTATAAAATTTATACGCTCCCCTTACAGAATTTGTGAGAGGGAGCGTTTTTTTATTTAATTGAGTAAATCAAGAAATGATAACGCAAAAATCAAAGTTGTAAATGATATACATAGTGACATAGCAGTATGGAAACGGTAAGTAAACAGAATTTAATTTTGTCGAATTCGACAAATAAACAACTTGAATGAGCTTGCTTTAATGTTATGTTTTACGTGATTTTTACAATTGATGAGGAAGCATTCCCTTTAATAATTAGGAGGTCAAGACATGACAAAATTTATTTTTGTAACAGGTGGCGTAGTTTCATCATTAGGGAAGGGTATTACAGCATCTTCTCTAGGTAGATTATTAAAAGATAGAGGTCTAAATGTAACAATTCAAAAATTCGATCCATACTTAAATGTTGACCCAGGTACAATGAGTCCTTATCAACATGGTGAAGTATTCGTAACGGATGATGGTGCAGAAACAGACCTAGACTTAGGACATTACGAAAGATTTATTGATATTAATTTAAACAAGTTTTCAAATGTGACAGCCGGTAAAGTGTATTCACACGTATTGAAAAAAGAACGTCGTGGTGATTACTTAGGTGGAACAGTTCAAGTTATTCCGCATATTACAAATGAAATTAAAGAACGTTTACTACTTGCAGGGGAAAGTACGAATGCAGACGTTGTTATCACTGAAATTGGCGGTACAACAGGTGATATTGAGTCATTACCGTTTATTGAAGCGATTCGTCAAATTCGTAGCGATTTAGGTAGAGAAAATGTTATGTATGTTCACTGTACATTACTGCCTTATATTAAAGCTGCTGGAGAAATGAAAACGAAGCCAACACAACATAGTGTTAAAGAATTACGAGGCTTAGGTATTCAACCAGACTTAATCGTTGTAAGAACTGAATATGAAATGACACAAGATTTAAAAGATAAAATTGCATTATTCTGTGACATTAATAAAGAAAGTGTTATTGAATGTCGTGATGCAGACTCTTTATACGAAATTCCATTACAATTAAGCCAACAAAATATGGATGATATCGTTATTAAACGTTTACAATTAAACGCGAAATATGAAACACAGCTTGATGAATGGAAACAGTTGTTAGATATCGTTAATAATTTAGATGGTAAAATTACAATTGGTTTAGTAGGTAAATATGTTAGCTTACAAGATGCATATTTATCAGTTGTTGAATCATTGAAACATGCTGGATATCCTTTTGCCAAAGATATTGACATTAGATGGATTGATTCAAGTGAAGTAACAGATGAAAATGCAGCCGAATACCTTGCAGATGTCGACGGTATTTTAGTACCAGGTGGATTTGGTTTCCGTGCAAGTGAAGGTAAAATTAGTGCAATTAAGTATGCTAGAGAAAACAATGTACCATTCTTTGGTATTTGTTTAGGAATGCAACTTGCAACAGTTGAATTTTCAAGAAACGTATTAGGCCTTGAAGGCGCACATTCAGCTGAATTAGACCCAGCAACACCATACCCAATTATAGATTTATTACCAGAACAAAAAGATATCGAAGATTTAGGTGGTACATTACGCTTAGGCTTATATCCATGTTCAATTAAAGAAGGCACATTGGCACAAGATGTTTATGGTAAAGCGGAAATTGAAGAAAGACATCGTCATCGTTATGAATTTAATAATGACTATAGAGAACAATTAGAAGCAAATGGTATGGTAATTTCTGGTACAAGTCCAGATGGACGTTTAGTAGAAATGGTAGAGATTCCGACAAATGATTTCTTTATTGCTTGTCAATTCCACCCAGAATTCTTATCTAGACCAAATCGTCCGCACCCGATTTTTAAATCATTTATTGAAGCTTCATTAAAATATCAACAAAATAAATAAATTTGCTAATAAAGGGCTTGGGACATTAAGTTCTTAGGCAATGTAAAAAAGCTGATTTCTATTAATTATTTGATAGAAATCAGCTTTTTTGATATGTATTTTATAATGTACAGCTCGTTGAGCTGCTATTTTCCTTATATTAAGTGCCATTAATACAAAACCTAGCTCTCGTTTAACTTTATTTATTCCTCGAACTGACATTCGAGTGAAACCCAAAATAGCCTTCATAAATCCAAAAACAGGCGCTACATCAATTTTTCTTTGACTATAGATTTTTTCGTTTCTGGTTCAGAAAGCTTTTGATTAATTTGGGCTTTAAAGTATTCCCAATTATAATTCTTCATGATTTTCTTATTGGATTTCGAATTTGGCTTCATGCATTGATGTCTCAAAGAACATGATGAACAGTCATCGCATTCATATAGCTTGAAGTCACGTTTAAAACCATATCTATCATTACGGTATGCATATCTTTTAAAACCTATTCTTTTGTTATTAGGACATATAAATTCATCATTAAGTTCGTCATATTTCCAATTTTGAGTGTTAAAAATGTCACTTTTAAACTTTCTAGTTTTATCTTTAATAAACATGCCATACGTAATAAGTGGCGTTTTATTAAAATCATCTATAATAGCCATATAGTTTTGCTCACTACCATAACCTGCATCAGCTACAATATACTCTGGTAAATAACCGAAGGTATTTTGAATCATTGTTAAAAATGGGATTAATGTTCTAGTATCTGTTTGGTTTTGAAATAGGTCATAGGATAAAACAAATTGAGAATTTGTCGCTATTTGTAAATTGTATCCTGGCTTAAGTTGGCCATTTTTCATATGGTCTTCCTTCATTCTCATAAAAGTTGCATCATGATCAGTTTTAGAAAAACTATTTCTATCTTTAAGAATCGATTTTTGTTCTTCATATTTATTTTTTCTTTCGGAATAATCATCAAATTTCTTTTTGAACTTCTTAATCTCAGTTCTTTTTTTACGGGTCTGTTTTCTAATTTGAGCACAATCTTCGTTCTCAATAGAATGATTTAAATCTTCGATTTCTTTATCTAAATGACTACCAATTAAATCTATTTCTTCTATTGTTAAATCGCTATCTCCATCTTCTTTTATCTCTGGTATTATTTTTTCTTCAACTAAGTCACGATATAATGCTTTTGAATTTTCGTTCAATTTCGATTCGTGATTTTGAATACTTTTCTTCCACACAAATGTATACCTATTGGCATTAGCTTCTACTTTTGTACCATCAATAAAAATTGAATTATCATCAATAAGATTTTACTTTAAACATTGACTATGAAACTGGATAAATAAAGATTCAATTAATGCATCAGTATTAGGATTTACTCTAAAACGATTAATAGTTTTATAAGAAGGTGTTTGATTTTGAGCTAACCACATCATTCGAATACTGTCATGAAGTAATTTCTCTATTCTACGACCAGAAAATACATATTGAGTATATGCATATAAGATGATTTTTAACATCATTTTTGGATGATAGGATGTTGCGCCACGATGATGTCTGAATTCATCGAATTCGCTATCAGGTATCGTTTCAACAATTTCATTAACATATCGTGAAATATCATTTTGAGAGATTCTAACAGAAGTTTCTATTGGTAGTGTAAGTTGTATCATGTTATAATTTTTATACTTAAGGCACCTCGTTAATTTAGTTTATTGGTATTTATTAAATTATACGAAGGGACCCAACACAGAAAATTCATTTTATTGAATTTTACATTTATGTGCAAGTTGGGCAAAGTCTCTTATTTTTTAAAGTATTTAAAAGTAAAATTACATGTTAATACGTAGTATTAATGGCGAGACTCCTGAGGGAGCAGTGCCAGTCGAAGACCGAGGCTGAGACGGCACCCTAGGAAAGCGAAGCCATTCAATACGAAGTATTGTATAAATAGAGAACAGCAGTAAGATATTTTCTAATTGAAAATTATCTTACTGCTGTTTTTTAGGGATTTATGTCCCAGCCTGTTTTCGTATAATTTTAATATTATGTTAGTGACAAGGTATGAAATAACAATAGTGACTTTTATAATTCTAAGTCTCTTGTCATTTCAATCATTTGTGTATAAATGTCATAGTATACATAATTCAATGCCATCGCATGTGGTTGGACAATCTTATCGTAATCTTCGGTGTATACTATAGGTCTTGGTGTAGATAAATCGATAAAATGTACGAGATGATCAGGGAAATCATCTGTTTTAGGTTTGTTGCTTATTAAGACCACATCGATATCTAAGTCGATAAGTTTTTGAATATCTAATGCAACTTGATCATTATAAAATGGTGCGAATAATAATACACGATCAGTTGAGTCAATTTCTTTAAAGTCTTTAATAGCGTCAAGTTTTCGGCTAGATTTTAAACGCTCATCACTATGTAGAATGAAACTTTCGAAAAACTGTAAATCATCATAACCTTTTACATAAACATAACCTTCGCCACCAATTGCTTGAATTAAACATTGGGCGGCCATTTGAATTTCTAAAGATTGTTTTTCTAGCCTATTAAAGATACCTATTAGTTGTGTGTTTAAGATTTTTGACATCTTTATCCTCCAATCTACTTATAAAATATTGTAATTAATGACTACATATTATGCAACGGCTTAAATTGTATAAAAATGTATACGTTTGCATTTAGTATAACTATCGCATTTTTCAAAAAATACACATTTAATCTGCAGTATTTCAATGCATTGACGCTATTTTTTTGATATAATTACTTTGAAAAATACGTGCGTAAGCACTCAAGGAGGAACTTTCATGCCTTTAGTTTCAATGAAAGAAATGTTAATTGATGCAAAAGAAAATGGTTATGCGGTAGGTCAATACAATATTAATAACCTAGAATTCACTCAAGCAATTTTAGAAGCGTCACAAGAAGAAAATGCACCTGTAATTTTAGGTGTTTCTGAAGGTGCTGCTCGTTACATGAGCGGTTTCTACACAATTGTTAAAATGGTTGAAGGGTTAATGCATGACTTAAACATCACTATTCCTGTAGCAATCCATTTAGACCATGGTTCAAGCTTTGAAAAATGTAAAGAAGCTATCGATGCTGGTTTCACATCAGTAATGATCGATGCTTCACACAGCCCATTCGAAGAAAACGTAGCAACAACTAAAAAAGTTGTTGAATACGCTCATGAAAAAGGTGTTTCTGTAGAAGCTGAATTAGGTACTGTTGGTGGACAAGAAGATGATGTTGTAGCAGACGGCATCATTTATGCTGATCCTAAAGAATGTCAAGAACTAGTTGAAAAAACTGGTATTGATGCATTAGCGCCAGCATTAGGTTCAGTTCATGGTCCATACAAAGGTGAACCAAAATTAGGATTTAAAGAAATGGAAGAAATCGGTTTATCTACAGGTTTACCATTAGTATTACACGGTGGTACTGGTATCCCGACTAAAGATATCCAAAAAGCAATTCCATTTGGTACAGCTAAAATTAACGTAAACACTGAAAACCAAATCGCTTCAGCAAAAGCAGTTCGTGACGTTTTAAATAACGACAAAGAAGTTTACGATCCTCGTAAATACTTAGGACCTGCACGTGAAGCTATCAAAGAAACAGTTAAAGGTAAAATTAAAGAGTTCGGTACTTCAAACCGCGCTAAATAATTAATATTTAGTCTTTAAGTTATTAATAACGTAGGGATATTAATTTTAAAAGAAGCAGACAAAATGGTGTTTGCTTCTTTTTTATGTCGTATAAGTAATAAATAAAACAGTTTGATTTTAAAATGAAAGCGTAAAAATGGTAAAATATACCAAAATTGATTGTGATATAATTATAAGGAAAATGAGCAATTTATGAAAAAAGTTTACGTACAAATCGTAGAATTAAAACTAAATAATTATCAAAACAACGTCAATATTTAGTTGAATAATCAGACTTTAGACCATGGTCAAGTGGGGAAGAACAGCATATATTAGTAAAGGTGAATGATTTGTTATTAATCAATCGAAAATAGAAAGACAAGATTTTAACGATTAAAATAAACTATTTTACAAATAAAGTAAAATTAATTTATAATGCTAATAATGCAAAAAATTAAAAAGTAATGGACAAAGGAGATAAATGATATGGCTCAAGAGGTAATAAAAATAAGAGGTGGACGCACACTAAATGGGGAAGTTAATATCAGTGGCGCGAAAAACAGTGCTGTAGCTATCATTCCTGCAACATTATTAGCTCAAGGACATGTGAAATTAGAAGGGTTACCGCAAATCTCTGATGTTAAAACTTTAGTGAGTTTATTAGAAGATTTAAATATTAAGGCATCACTAAATGGTACGGAATTAGAAGTTGATACAACTGAAATACAAAATGCTGCATTACCAAATAATAAAGTTGAATCATTACGTGCTTCATACTATATGATGGGTGCCATGTTAGGTAGATTTAAAAAATGTGTGATTGGTTTACCGGGAGGATGTCCACTTGGGCCACGTCCAATTGATCAACATATTAAAGGATTTAAAGCTTTAGGTGCTGAAATTGATGAATCAAGTACGACATCAATGAAAATTGAAGCTAAAGAGTTAAAAGGTGCGCATATTTTTCTAGATATGGTTAGCGTAGGTGCAACAATTAACATTATGCTAGCTGCAGTTTATGCAACAGGACAAACTGTAATTGAAAATGCTGCTAAAGAACCGGAAGTAGTTGATGTTGCTAACTTCTTAACAAGTATGGGAGCTAATATTAAGGGAGCGGGTACATCAACAATTAAAATCAATGGCGTCAAAGAATTACATGGTTCTGAGTATCAAGTTATACCTGATAGAATTGAAGCAGGCACATATATGTGTATCGCTGCAGCATGTGGAGAAAATGTTATATTAAATAATATTGTTCCGAAACATGTAGAAACATTAACTGCTAAATTTAGTGAATTAGGTGTGAATGTCGATGTAAGAGACGAAAGAATTCGCATCAATAATAATGCACCATATCAATTTGTTGATATTAAAACACTAGTATATCCAGGTTTTGCTACTGATTTGCAACAGCCTATTACACCATTATTATTTATGGCAAATGGTCCTTCATTTGTAACTGATACGATTTATCCAGAGCGTTTTAAACATGTTGAAGAATTAAAGCGCATGGGTGCAAATATTGAAGTTGACGAAGGCACAGCAACGATAAAACCATCAACATTACATGGTGCTGAAGTTTATGCTAGCGATTTAAGAGCAGGAGCTTGTTTAATTATTGCTGGTTTAATTGCTGAGGGTGTAACTACAATTTACAATGTAAAGCATATTTATAGAGGTTATACAGATATTGTAGAACACTTAAAAGCTTTAGGTGCAGATATTTGGACGGAAACTGTATAGATTTATCTTGTTTTGTGGTATAATAATTATACTGATTAAAAAAGGGTGTTCGTTTACATTCTAAATTTATTGATGAGAGGTGAAGATGATGGAAGTATGTCCGTATCTCGAAGAAACTTTTAAAATACTTGGTAGAAGTTGGAATGGATTAATCATTAATTATCTCTCAAGATGTAATGACTGTTCAGCACACTTTTCCGATATGAAAAGAGATTTGAAAACAATAACACCACGTGCTTTAAGTCTTAAGTTGTCAGAGCTTGCACAATGGGAGTTAGTTGAGAAGCAAATCATTTCTACGAGTCCAGTACAAATTATTTATGTGCTAACTGAAAAAGGTAAAGCGTTAGCAGAGGCTTTACATCCAATTGAAGCATGGGCGCAATCATATGTCGATTTAACAGATCAACGTACTGCTAAATAATTACATGACGTTTAAACATAGCATTGATTATAACTATTTCTAAGTCTTCGCATTATTTGCGATGATGTGGGAATAGTTATTTTTATTTAAAAATATAAAAAAATAGATGCAGCAAAATTTTAAAGCATTTTATTTTGAACATATTAAAAGGGAGCGTATCATAATGGAATGTAATGTTTATATCGTATGCATTTCGGATAAATAATATATAAATCATTCTTGAGGAGTGAAAGAATAATGAGAGACTACACAAAGCAATACATTAATGGCGAATGGGTAGAAAGTAATAGTAATGAAACGATAGAAGTTATAAATCCAGCAACCGAAGAAGTAATCGGGAAAGTTGCTAAAGGTAATAAAGCTGATGTTGATAAAGCCGTCGAGGCGGCAGACGATGTTTATTTAGAGTTCCGTCATACATCTGTGAAAGAAAGACAAGCGTTATTAGATAAAATTGTAAAAGAATATGAAAACAGAAAAGACGATATTGTACAAGCTATTACGGATGAATTAGGTGCTCCTTTATCATTATCTGAGCGTGTCCATTATCAAATGGGACTAAACCATTTTGTTGCAGCGAGAGACGCATTAGATAACTACGAATTTGAAGAACGCCGCGGAGATGATTTAGTTGTTAAAGAAGCAATCGGTGTATCTGGATTAATTACACCGTGGAACTTCCCTACAAACCAAACATCATTAAAATTAGCAGCAGCATTTGCGGCTGGTAGTCCAGTTGTACTTAAACCATCTGAAGAAACACCATTTGCAGCTGTTATTTTAGCTGAGATTTTTGATAAAGTCGGTGTTCCTAAAGGTGTATTTAACCTTGTTAATGGTGATGGTGCTGGTGTTGGGAATCCTTTATCTGAACATCCTAAAGTACGCATGATGTCATTTACAGGATCAGGCCCTACTGGTTCTAAAATTATGGAAAAAGCCGCTAAAGATTTTAAAAAGGTATCATTAGAGCTTGGTGGCAAATCACCATATATCGTCCTAGATGACGTAGATATTAAAGAAGCGGCTAAAGCAACAACAGGCAAAGTTGTTAATAATACTGGTCAAGTATGTACAGCTGGTACACGTGTTTTAGTGCCAAACAAAATTAAAGATGCATTCTTAGCTGAATTAAAAGAACAATTTAGCCAAGTGCGTGTCGGTAATCCAAGAGAAGATGGTACACAAGTAGGCCCTATCATTAGTAAAAAACAATTTGATCAAGTACAAAATTATATTAATAAAGGTATTGAAGAAGGTGCTGAATTATTTTATGGTGGTCCTGGTAAACCAGAAGGACTTGAAAAAGGATACTTTGCACGTCCGACAATTTTTATTAATGTAGATAATCAAATGACGATAGCACAAGAAGAAATTTTTGGGCCAGTAATGTCAGTTATCACTTATAACGATTTAGATGAAGCGATTCAAATTGCAAATGATACAAAATATGGTTTGGCAGGATATGTTATTGGTAAGGACAAAGAAACATTGCATAAAGTAGCTCGTTCTATTGAAGCAGGTACAGTAGAAATAAACGAAGCAGGTAGAAAGCCAGATTTACCATTTGGTGGCTATAAACAATCTGGTTTAGGTCGTGAATGGGGCGATTATGGTATTGAAGAGTTCTTAGAAGTGAAATCTATAGCTGGATATTTTAAATAAATTTGATTTTTGAATTAAAAATCGCAATAAAACAGTGCACATGACTAATTAAGTTTTGTGTACTGTTTTAATTTTGCAATTTTTATAAATAGATTTTGTAATTAAAATAAAAATTTGCTATAGTTATTCATGTATTTAAAAGGTTGGGGATTAGCATAATGGGATTGTGCTAGCACAGTTATTTATGCATTGTCATGCCTATCTATTACTTACTAACTAAAAAATAATGAAATGGGTGTAAACTATATGCCTGAAAGAGAACGTACATCTCCTCAGTATGAATCATTCCACGAATTGTACAAGAACTATACTACCAAGGAACTCACTCAAAAAGCTAAAACTCTTAAGTTGACGAACTATAGTAAATTAAATAAAAAAGAACTTGTTCTAGCTATTATGGAAGCACAAATGGAAAAAGATGGTAACTATTATATGGAAGGTATCTTAGATGATATACAACCAGATGGTTATGGTTTTTTAAGAACAGTGAACTATTCTAAAGGGGAAAAAGATATTTATATATCTGCTAGCCAAATTCGTCGTTTTGAAATTAAACGTGGGGATAAAGTAACTGGGAAAGTTAGAAAACCTAAAGATAACGAAAAATATTATGGCTTATTACAAGTTGACTTTGTCAATGACCATAACGCAGAAGAAGTGAAGAAACGTCCGCATTTCCAAGCTTTGACACCACTTTATCCAGATGAGCGTATTAAATTAGAGACAGAAACACAAAATTATTCAACGCGCATCATGGATTTAGTAACACCGATTGGTTTAGGTCAACGTGGTTTAATAGTGGCGCCACCTAAAGCAGGTAAAACATCGTTATTAAAAGAAATAGCGAATGCAATCAGTACGAACAAACCAGATGCAAAGCTATTTATTTTGTTAGTTGGCGAGCGTCCTGAAGAGGTAACAGATTTAGAACGCTCAGTAGAAGCTGCTGAAGTCGTTCATTCAACGTTTGACGAACCACCAGAACACCATGTTAAAGTAGCTGAATTATTACTTGAACGTGCAAAGCGTTTAGTAGAAATTGGGGAAGATGTCATTATTTTAATGGATTCTATAACGAGATTAGCACGCGCTTATAACTTAGTTATTCCACCAAGTGGTCGTACATTATCAGGTGGTTTAGATCCTGCATCTTTACACAAACCAAAAGCATTCTTCGGTGCAGCGAGAAATATTGAAGCGGGTGGAAGTTTAACAATACTTGCAACTGCATTAGTTGATACGGGTTCACGTATGGACGATATGATTTACGAAGAATTTAAAGGAACAGGTAACATGGAGTTACATTTAGATCGTAAATTGTCTGAACGTCGTATCTTCCCTGCAATTGATATTGGCAGAAGTTCAACGCGTAAAGAAGAATTGTTGATAAGTAAATCTGAATTAGACACATTATGGCAATTAAGAAATCTATTCACTGACTCAACTGACTTTACTGAAAGATTTATTCGCAAACTTAAAAGGTCTAAGAATAATGAAGATTTCTTCAAGCAGCTACAAAAGTCTGCAGAAGAAAGTACTAAAACGGGTCGACCTATAATTTAATAAACATTATATAGGGGCTTGCGTTTTGAATTAATTACCTTTATAATTACACAGTATTGGGTAAAAACTCACAAATAACTCTGTTCCAGATGGTTCAGGGCAAAGGAGCTGAAAATAATGAAACAAGGAATTCATCCTGAGTATCACCAAGTAATCTTTTTAGATACTACTACAAACTTCAAATTCTTAAGCGGTTCTACAAAAACATCTTCAGAAATGATGGAGTGGGAAGATGGAAAAGAATACCCAGTTATTCGTTTAGATATTTCATCTGATTCACATCCATTCTACACTGGACGTCAAAAATTCGCTGCTGCGGATGGACGTGTGGAACGTTTCAACAAAAAGTTTGGTCTTAAATCAAACAACTAATATAGTAATCGTTAAGCTGTCTGCATCCTATAATGGAATTGTAGACAGCTTTTTTATTTATAAGCGTAGTAAGGGTATATACTTACGACTGTGTTCAAAGAAGTGACTCAATACCATGTTGTTAATACATAATGATAAATTCCCCCCTTTATTAAAGTTTGTATTGAGTAGAAACACCGCACGAATAAGAAGCAACAAATTAGAATAGCTGTATATAAATATGCAAGACAAATTTATAAAATAATTGTTCATGTACAATATCGATATAATTATGAAAAAGACATTTATGAATATTTGAAATATGATATAATAAAGCGATTATGTTTTGAAAAAGGTGGAACTCTCAATGTATGAAACTTACCATTCCGGTTGGATAGAATGTATTACAGGTAGTATGTTTAGCGGTAAATCCGAAGAACTAATAAGACGTCTGAGAAGGGGTATATACGCTAAACAAAAAGTCGTTGTATTTAAACCGGCGATTGATGATCGATATCATAAAGAAAAAGTGGTCTCTCATAATGGTAATGCCATTGAAGCGATTAATATTTCTAAAGCAAGTGAAATTATGACGCACGACTTAACTAATGTTGATGTTATAGGAATAGACGAAGTGCAATTTTTTGACGATGAAATTGTAAGTATAGTAGAAAAACTATCAGCAGATGGACACCGTGTTATTGTTGCTGGATTAGATATGGATTTTAGGGGCGAACCGTTCGAACCAATGCCTAAATTGATGGCTGTCAGTGAACAAGTAACGAAACTTCAAGCAGTTTGTGCTGTTTGTGGTTCTTCATCTAGTAGAACGCAACGATTAATAAATGGTAAACCAGCTAAAATCGATGATCCGATTATCTTAGTAGGTGCCAATGAAAGTTATGAGCCACGTTGTCGCGCGCACCATATCGTAGCACCTAGTGATAATAATAAGGAGGAATTATAAGTGTTTGATCAATTAGATATTGTAGAAGAAAGATACGAACAGTTAAATGAACTGTTAAGTGACCCAGATGTTGTAAATGATTCAGATAAATTACGTAAATATTCTAAAGAGCAAGCTGATTTACAAAAAACTGTAGATGTTTATCGTAACTATAAAGCTAAAAAAGAAGAATTAGCTGATATTGAAGAAATGTTAAGTGAGACTGATGATAAAGAAGAAGTAGAAATGTTAAAAGAGGAGAGTAATGGTATTAAAGCTGAACTTCCAAATCTTGAAGAAGAGCTTAAAATATTATTGATTCCTAAAGATCCTAATGATGACAAAGACGTTATTGTAGAAATAAGAGCAGCAGCAGGTGGTGATGAGGCTGCGATTTTTGCTGGTGATTTAATGCGTATGTATTCAAAGTATGCTGAATCACAAGGATTCAAAACTGAAATAGTAGAAGCGTCTGAAAGTGACCATGGTGGTTACAAAGAAATTAGTTTCTCAGTTTCTGGTAATGGCGCGTATAGTAAATTGAAATTTGAAAATGGTGCGCACCGCGTTCAACGTGTGCCTGAAACAGAATCAGGTGGACGTATTCATACTTCAACAGCTACAGTGGCAGTTTTACCAGAAGTTGAAGATGTAGAAATTGAAATTAGAAATGAAGATTTAAAAATCGACACGTATCGTTCAAGTGGTGCAGGTGGTCAGCACGTAAACACAACTGACTCTGCAGTACGTATTACCCATTTACCAACTGGTGTCATTGCAACATCTTCTGAGAAGTCTCAAATTCAAAACCGTGAAAAAGCAATGAAAGTGTTAAAAGCACGTTTATACGATATGAAAGTTCAAGAAGAACAACAAAAGTATGCGTCACAACGTAAATCAGCAGTCGGTACTGGTGATCGTTCAGAACGTATTCGAACTTATAATTATCCACAAAGCCGTGTAACAGACCATCGTATAGGTCTAACGCTTCAAAAATTAGGGCAAATTATGGAAGGCCATTTAGAAGAAATTATAGATGCACTGACTTTATCAGAGCAGACAGATAAATTGAAAGAACTTAATAATGGTGAATTATAAAGAAAAGTTAGATGAAGCAATTCATTTAACACAACAAAAAGGGTTTGAACAAACACGAGCTGAATGGTTAATGTTAGATGTATTTCAATGGACGCGTACGGACTTTGTAGTCCACATGCATGATGATATGCCGAAAGCGATGATTATGAAGTTCGACTTAGCATTACAACGTATGTTATTAGGAGAGCCTATACAGTATATAGTTGGCTTTGCCTCATTTTATGGTAGAACGTTTGATGTAAACTCAAATTGTTTGATACCAAGACCTGAAACTGAAGAAGTAATGTTGCATTTCTTACAACAGTTAGAAGATGATGCAACAATCGTAGATATCGGAACGGGTAGTGGTGTACTTGCAATTACTTTGAAATGTGAAAAGCCGGATTTAAATGTTATTGCTACTGATATTTCACTTGAAGCAATGAATATGGCTCGTAATAATGCTGAGAAGCATCAATCACAAATACAATTTTTAACAGGGGATGCATTAAAGCCCTTAATTAATGAAGGTATCAAGTTGAACGGCTTGATATCTAATCCACCATATATAGATGAAAAAGATATGGTTACGATGTCTCCAACGGTTACGAGATTCGAACCACATCAGGCATTGTTTGCAGATAACCATGGATATGCTATTTATGAATCAATCATTGAAGATTTACCTCACGTTATGGAAAAAGGCAGCCCAGTTGTTTTTGAAATTGGTTACAATCAAGGTGAGGCACTTAAATCAATAATTTTAAATAAATTTCCTGACAAAAAAATCGACATTATTAAAGATATAAATGGCCACGATCGAATCGTCTCATTTAAATGGTAATTAGAAGTTATGCCTTTGCTATGATTAGTTAAGTGCATAGCTTTTTGCTTTATATTATGATAAATAAGAAAGGCGTGATTAAGTTGGATACTAAAATTTGGGATGTTAGAGAATATAATGAAGATTTACAGCAATATCCTAAAATTAATGAAATAAAAGACATTGTTTTAAACGGTGGTTTAATAGGTTTACCAACTGAAACAGTTTATGGACTTGCAGCAAATGCGACAGATGAAGAAGCTGTAGCTAAAATATATGAAGCTAAAGGCCGTCCATCTGACAATCCGCTTATTGTTCATATACACAGTAAAGGTCAATTAAAAGATTTTACATATACTTTGGATCCACGCGTAGAAAAGTTAATGCAGGCATTCTGGCCGGGCCCTATTTCGTTTATATTGCCGTTAAAGCCAGGCTATCTATGTCGAAAAGTTTCTGGAGGTTTATCATCAGTTGCTGTTAGAATGCCAAGCCATTCTGTAGGTAGACAATTATTACAAATCATAAATGAACCTCTAGCTGCTCCAAGTGCTAATTTAAGTGGTAGACCTTCACCAACAACTTTCAATCATGTATATCAAGATTTGAATGGCCGTATCGATGGTATTGTTCAAGCTGAACAAAGTGAAGAAGGATTAGAAAGTACGGTTTTAGATTGCACATCTTTTCCTTATAAAATTGCAAGACCTGGTTCTATAACAGCAGCAATGATTACAGAAATACTTCCGAATAGTATCGCCCATGCTGATTATAATGATACTGAACAGCCAATTGCACCAGGTATGAAGTATAAGCATTACTCACCCAATACACCACTTACAATTATTACAGATATTGAGAGCAAAATTGGAAATGACGGTAAAGATTGGTCTTCTATAGCTTTTATTGTGCCGAGTAATAAGGTGGCGTTTATACCAAGTGAAGCGCAATTCATTCAATTATGTCAGGATGACAATGATGTTAAACAAGCAAGTCATAATCTTTATGATGTGTTACATTCACTTGATGAAAATGAAAATATTTCAGCGGCGTATATATACGGCTTTGAGCTGAATGATAATACAGAAGCAATTATGAATCGCATGTTAAAAGCTGCAGGTAATCACATTATTAAAGGATGTGAACTATGAAGATTTTATTCGTTTGTACAGGTAACACATGTCGTAGCCCATTAGCGGAAAGTATTGCAAAAGAGGTTATGCCAAATCATCAATTTGAATCAAGAGGTATATTCGCTGTGAACAATCAAGGTGTTTCGAATTATGTTGAAGACTTAGTTGAAGAACATCATTTAGCTGAAACGACCTTATCGCAACAATTTACTGAAGCAGATTTGAAAGCAGATATTATTTTGACGATGTCGTATTCGCACAAAGAATTAATAGAGGCACACTTTGGTTTGCAAAATCATGTTTTCACATTGCATGAATATGTAAAAGAAGCAGGAGAAGTTATAGATCCATACGGTGGAACAAAAGAAATGTATGTACATACCTATGAAGAACTTGTAAGTTTAATTTTAAAATTAAAAGATATTATTTGCTAGTAGGAATTCTGTATAATTAGTATATGTTAACAGTTAAATAAGTTATAATAGAGGAGTGTAGCACTTTGCTATATTCCTTTTTTATTTTTAGGAAGGGTGGGCTTTTATGAAAGATTTGACAATGTTATTAGACGAATTAAAAGATATGTCCTTTTTTAATAAAGGAGATATATGTTTAATTGGATGTTCAACATCGGAAGTCATTGGCGAAAAAATAGGGACTGTCGGTTCGATGGAAGTTGCAGAAACTATTTTTAATGCATTAGATGTTGTGAGTAAAGAGACAGGCGTTACTTTTGCTTTTCAAGGATGTGAACATATCAACAGAGCGATAACAATAGAAAAATCTCAGTATAATCCATTAACAATGGAAGAAGTTTCCGTCGTTCCAGATGTCCATGCTGGAGGGAGTTTGGCAACATACGCTTTTCAGCATATGAAGGATCCGATCGTGGTCGAACATATTACTGTTCCTTGTGGAATTGATATTGGTCAAACGTTAATAGGCATGCATATTAAACATGTATGTGTACCTGTAAGGACTTCAGTAAAGCAAGTAGGACAGGCAATTGTAACTATTGCCACATCTAGGCCGAAAAAGATTGGTGGCGAACGTGCTAAATACCAATAAGTTTTTTTGAAAGAAGGGGAGATTTTATGTCTTATATCACCAAGCAAGATAAAGTTATCGCAGAAGCAATCGAGAGAGAATTTCAGAGACAAAATAGCAACATAGAGTTAATCGCATCGGAAAATTTTGTATCGGAAGCGGTTATGGAAGCACAAGGTTCAGTGTTGACTAATAAGTATGCTGAAGGCTATCCAGGACGCCGATATTATGGTGGCTGTGAGTTTGTAGATGTTACTGAAAGCATCGCAATTGATCGTGCTAAAGCATTGTTTGGAGCTGAACATGTCAATGTTCAACCACATTCAGGTTCACAAGCGAACATGGCTGTTTACTTAGTTGCATTAGAAATGGGCGACACAGTTTTAGGTATGAATTTGAGTCATGGTGGTCACTTGACACATGGAGCGCCTGTTAATTTTAGTGGTAAATTCTACAATTTCGTTGAATATGGAGTAGATAAAGACACAGAACGAATCAATTATGATGAAGTTCGTAAATTAGCGTTAGAGCATAAGCCTAAGCTTATTGTGGCAGGAGCATCAGCATATTCAAGAACAATTGACTTCAAAAAGTTTAAAGAAATCGCAGATGAAGTAAACGCTAAGTTAATGGTAGACATGGCACATATTGCAGGATTAGTAGCGGCAGGTTTACATCCAAATCCAGTAGAATATGCTGATTTTGTAACAACTACAACACACAAAACATTACGCGGACCACGTGGTGGTATGATTTTATGTAAGGAAGAATATAAAAAAGACATAGATAAAACAATTTTCCCTGGTATTCAAGGTGGACCTCTTGAGCATGTTATTGCAGCAAAAGCAGTTGCTTTTGGAGAAGCGTTAGAAAATAATTTCAAAACGTATCAACAACAAGTGGTTAAAAACGCAAAAGTTCTGGCAGAAGCATTAATTAATGAAGGATTTAGAATTGTTTCTGGCGGTACAGATAATCACTTAGTAGCTGTTGATGTAAAAGGGTCTATAGGACTTACTGGTAAAGAAGCTGAAGAGACTTTAGATTCAGTTGGTATCACATGTAACAAAAATACCATTCCGTTCGATCAAGAAAAACCTTTTGTAACGAGTGGTATACGTTTAGGTACACCTGCTGCAACAACGCGTGGATTTGATGAAAAAGCTTTTGAGGAAGTTGCAAAAATCATCAGTTTAGCATTGAAAAATAGTAAAGATGAAGAAAAATTACAACAAGCTAAAGAACGCGTTGCGAAATTAACAGCTGAATATCCTCTATATCAATAAACATACACAAAGATAGGAGTAATTTTTATGAGTAAAGTACACGTTTTCGATCATCCATTAATTCAACACAAACTAAGCTATATTAGAGATGTAAATACAGGTACTAAAGAATTTAGAGAACTTGTAGACGAAGTTGGTATGTTGATGGCATATGAAGTAACTAGAGACTTAGAGCTTCAGGATGTTGATATTGAAACGCCTGTAACTAAAATGACGGCTAAACGATTAGCTGGTAAAAAATTAGCTATCGTTCCAATTTTAAGAGCTGGTTTAGGTATGACTGATGGTATTTTAAGTTTAGTGCCTGCAGCCAGAGTTGGACATATCGGTTTGTATCGAGATCCCGAAACATTAAAGGCTGTAGAGTATTTTGCTAAGTTACCTCAAGATATTACTGAAAGACAAATCATTGTTGTTGATCCTATGTTAGCAACAGGCGCATCAGCAATTGAAGCTATTACTTCATTGAAGAAACGTGGCGCTAAAAATATTCGCTTCATGTGTTTAATTGCAGCACCAGAAGGCGTAGAAAAGATGCATGAAGCACATCCAGATGTAGATATTTATATTGCTGCACTTGATGAAAAGCTAAATGATAAAGCATATATCACACCAGGGTTAGGCGACGCTGGAGATAGATTGTTTGGTACTAAATAGAAGAATCGGAGATAAGTAGTTTGATGAAAAAGATTATGACCATATTTGGAACAAGACCCGAAGCCATAAAGATGGCTCCTTTAGTTAAAGCTTTGGAACAAGAAAAAATGCTCGAGCCAATTGTTGTTGTTACAGCACAGCATAGAGAAATGCTTGATTCAGTATTAAGTACCTTTGAAATCAAACCAAAATACGATTTGAATATTATGAAATCAGGACAGACACTTTCTGAGATAACTTCTAAATCAATCACTCAATTAGAGCAAGTGATTCAATTAGAAAAACCAGACATGGTACTTGTACATGGTGATACGATGACGACATTTGCAGGTGGTTTAGCGGCATTTTATAACCAAGTGCCGATTGGACACGTTGAAGCAGGGCTTAGAAGTTATGATAAATATTCACCTTTTCCAGAAGAGGTGAATAGACAATTAGTTGGTGTATTAGCTGACTTACATTTTGCACCTACTAAAAATGCTGCATCGCATTTGTTAAGTGAAGGGAAATATTCAGAAAGTGTTGTTGTCACTGGTAATACAGCGATTGATGCTATGAAATATACAGTTGATGACAATTATAAATCTAACATCATGGATAAATACCATGACAAAAAATTCATTCTTATGACAGCACACCGACGAGAAAATATCGGGAAACCCATGGAAAATATATTTAAAGCGGTTAGACGCTTAATAGATGAGTATACTGATTTAGCACTGGTATATCCAATGCATAAAAACCCGAAAGTTCGAGAGGTGGCTCAAAAGATTTTAGGTAGTCATGACAGAATTGAATTGATTGAACCTTTGGACGTAGTAGATTTCCATAATTTTGCTAAAAAATCTTATTTTATTTTGACAGATTCAGGTGGAATTCAGGAAGAAGCGCCATCATTTAATAAGCCAGTTTTAGTTTTGCGAAGCGTTACAGAACGTCCTGAAGGTGTTGAAGCTGGCACATTAAAAGTCATTGGAACAAATAAGCAAAATGTGTATCAAGCTGCAAAAGAATTAATCGATGATGAGAGATTATATCATCAAATGTCTGAAGCATCTAATCCTTACGGTGATGGATTTGCTTCAGAAAGAATAGTTAATCATATTAAGTATTATTTGAATTTAATCACTGAAAAACCAAGCGATTTCTGAGGAAAATAGACTTTTTGTCTAATTGTGTCTAAATTGTGTCTAACTATGCTTATTTTTTTACAACAATTTGAATAGAATTGACACCACAAATCGCCTATATTATCATTTAGTTTGTATGAGTGGAACGGTTTTCATGATTGATATCAGTCACACGGAGGCATATAAAATGAGTCGTTTCTACAACATTTTTAAACAGTTCATTCAATATTATTTTTATCTAATAATAATATTGGGAGGATTATACCTTTATACACACCATGCATTTATCTTAGGATTAATCATTGGTGTTACTGGTTCTGCAATCAACACATGTATTTTTGAATGCTATTTAGCTAAAGCTAAAAGACCAGACACTATGCATATTTCAACTGGAAATATGTGGCGATACTTAGTTGCAATTATTGCCTGTATGATTTGGTACCTTAATAAAGCGCATGTAAGTATCATCGGTATAATTATTGGTTTAATGATTTCATATGTTGTAGTTATCATACGTCCTTTACTAAAGGTGAGCAAATAAATTAAGAAAGAGGTGAGATTATGGATCACAAATCCCCGCTCGTGAGTTGGAATTTATTCGGTTTTGATATCGTTTTCAATTTATCAAGTATATTGATGATACTTGTTACGGCGTTTCTTGTTTTTCTACTTGCTATCATTTGTACGCGTAATTTGAAAAAAAGACCAACTGGCAAACAAAATTTCGTTGAATGGATTTTTGATTTCGTGAGGGGAATCATTGAAGGTAACATGGCTTGGAAAAAAGGTGGTCAATTCCACTTCTTAGCAGTAACGCTGATTCTGTACATTTTTATAGCTAATATGTTAGGTCTTCCGTTTTCTATAGTAACGAAAGATCACACATTGTGGTGGAAATCACCAACAGCTGATGCAACAGTGACTTTAACGTTGTCTACAACGATAATACTGTTAACTCACTTTTATGGAATAAAAATGCGTGGTACGAAACAATATCTTAAAGGTTATGTACAGCCGTTTTGGCCATTGGCAATTATTAATGTTTTCGAAGAGTTCACTTCAACATTAACGCTTGGTCTGCGTTTGTACGGTAACATATTTGCAGGTGAGATACTATTAACATTACTTGCTGGCTTATTCTTTAACGAACCAGCATGGGGTTGGATTATTAGTATCCCAGGATTAATTGTTTGGCAAGCATTTTCAATATTTGTAGGAACAATCCAAGCATATATCTTTATTATGCTTTCGATGGTTTATATGTCACATAAAGTGGCAGATGAACACTAAAAATTTCAATAATTATATACAATCACAGGAGGAAATTAAATTATGAATTTAATCGCAGCAGCAATCGCAATTGGTTTATCAGCATTAGGAGCAGGTATCGGTAACGGTTTAATCGTTTCAAGAACAGTTGAAGGTGTAGCACGTCAACCAGAAGCACGTGGTCAATTAATGGGTATCATGTTCATTGGTGTAGGTTTAGTTGAGGCATTACCTATCATCGGTGTAGTAATTGCATTCATGACATTTGCTGGATAATTAACAGATAAAAGAGGTCGGGACAAAGCGCATAGGACATAATTCATGATGCATATATAGTAATATCTTTGAACTTTATTAAATAGTTGAGATATGAATGCACCATGCCTATCGCATAAATTCAGTAGGTCCTAACCTCGTCGTTTTTTTCTATATAACACTAGCGATTATTTTAATGAAAGGAGTGTCATGAACCCGTGACTGAAACAGCTAACTTATTCGTTCTTGGTGCAGCTGGAGGCGTTGAGTGGGGTACTGTGATTGTACAGGTCCTAACTTTCATCGTGTTACTTGCGTTACTTAAAAAGTTCGCATGGGGTCCATTGAAAGATGTAATGGATAAACGTGAAAGAGATATTAACAGAGATATCGATGACGCAGAACAAGCTAAGTTAAATGCACAGAAACTTGAAGAAGAAAATAAACAAAAACTTAAAGAAACACAAGAAGAAGTTCAAAAGATTTTAGAAGATGCTAAGGTTCAAGCACGTCAACAGCAAGAACAAATTATTCATGAAGCAAACGTACGTGCAAACGGTATGATTGAAACAGCACAAAGTGAAATCAATAGCCAAAAAGAACGTGCCATTGCAGATATTAATAATCAAGTATCTGAACTATCAGTGTTAATTGCTTCTAAAGTTCTTAGAAAAGAAATTTCTGAACAAGACCAAAAAGCATTGGTTGACAAGTATCTAAAAGAGGCAGGCGATAAATAATGGTAAAAGTAGCTAACAAGTATGCTAAAGCATTATTTGACGTGTCATTAGATACAAATAATTTAGAGACTATTAATGAAGAATTAACAGTTATAAATGAAGCAGTAAAAGATAAAATTGAGCAATTGAAAATGGTTGACAGTAATCCAACTCAAACAGCAGAACAACGTCGTGAGTTGATTAATGGTGTATTTACTGACATTAATCCATACATTAAAAATATGATGTACGTGTTAGCAGATAATAGACATATCTCATTAATAGCTGACGTATTCAAGGCGTTCCAAAGCTTATATAACGGACACTACAATCAAGATTTTGCAACAATTGAGTCAACATATGAATTGAGTCAAGAAGAGTTAGATAAGATTGTCAAACTAGTAACTCAACAAACGAAGTTATCTAAAGTTATTGTAGATACAAAAATTAATCCAGATTTAATTGGTGGATTTAGAGTTAAAGTCGGCACAACTGTATTAGATGGTAGTGTTAGAAATGATCTTGTCCAATTACAAAGAAAATTTAGAAGAGTTAATTAATTATAAAGAGGAGTGACATAGATGGCCATAAAAGCTGAAGAAATCAGTGCATTACTTCGCTCACAAATTGAAAATTATGAGTCAGAAATGTCCGTAACTGATGTAGGTACTGTATTACAAATTGGTGATGGTATTGCATTAATTCACGGATTAAATGACGTTATGGCTGGTGAGCTAGTAGAATTCCATAACGGCGTACTTGGTTTAGCCCAAAACCTTGAAGAGTCAAACGTGGGTGTGGTTATTTTAGGACCATATACAGGTATTACTGAAGGTGACGAAGTTAAACGTACTGGTCGTATCATGGAAGTGCCAGTAGGTGAAGAACTAATCGGAAGAGTTGTTAATCCATTAGGACAACCTATTGATGGACAAGGACCGATTAACACAACTAAAACACGTCCAGTAGAGAAAAAAGCTACTGGTGTAATGGATCGTAAATCAGTAGATGAGCCATTACAAACAGGTATCAAAGCAATTGATGCTTTAGTACCAATTGGTAGAGGTCAACGTGAGTTAATCATTGGTGACCGTCAAACAGGTAAAACAACAATTGCAATTGACACAATTTTGAACCAAAAAGATCAAGGTACGATTTGTATCTATGTTGCTATTGGTCAAAAAGATTCAACAGTAAGAGCAAATGTTGAAAAGTTAAGACAAGCAGGCGCTTTAGACTACACTATTGTTGTAGCAGCATCAGCTTCTGAACCTTCTCCATTATTATATATTGCACCATATTCAGGTGTAACAATGGGTGAAGAATTCATGTTTAACGGTAAACATGTTTTAATCGTTTATGATGATTTAACTAAACAAGCAGCAGCTTATCGTGAGTTATCATTATTATTACGTAGACCTCCAGGTCGTGAAGCATACCCAGGTGACGTATTCTACTTACATAGTAGATTATTAGAAAGAGCAGCAAAATTAAACGATGACTTAGGTGGCGGTTCAATTACTGCATTACCAATTATCGAAACACAAGCTGGTGATATTTCAGCTTATGTACCAACAAACGTTATTTCAATTACAGATGGACAAATCTTCTTACAATCTGATTTATTCTTCTCAGGTGTAAGACCAGCGATTAATGCCGGACAATCTGTATCTCGTGTTGGTGGATCTGCACAAATTAAAGCAATGAAGAAAGTTGCTGGTACGTTACGTCTTGACTTAGCGTCATACAGAGAACTTGAATCATTTGCACAATTCGGTTCAGACCTTGATGAATTTACTGCAAGTAAATTAGAACGTGGTAAACGTACTGTTGAAGTCTTAAAACAAGATCAAAACAAACCATTACCAGTTGAACACCAAGTGTTGATTATTTATGCATTAACAAAAGGATATTTAGATGATATTCCAGTTGTAGATATCACACGTTTTGAAGACGAGTTAAACCACTGGGCAGAATCAAATGCTACTGAACTGTTAAATGAAATCAGAGAAACTGGTGGCTTACCAGATGCTGAGAAGTTTGACACAGCAATTAACGAATTCAAAAAAAGCTTTAGCAAATCTGAATAATAAACAAGTTTAGTATAAGGTGGTGAGATAGTGGCTTCTCTTAAAGAAATAGATACTCGAATAAAATCAACCAAAAAAATGAAGCAGATTACGAAAGCGATGAACATGGTATCAAGTTCAAAACTTCGTAGAGCTGAAAAAAATACAAAACAATTCACACCATATATGGATAAAATGCAAGATGCAATTACTGCAGTTGCAGGGGCAAGTAGCAATACAAACCATCCAATGCTAAGACCTCGTAAAATTACTAGAAGTGGATATTTAGTTATCACGAGTGATAAAGGTTTAGCAGGTGCATATAGTGCAAACGTGCTTAAAAAATTGATTACTGATATTGAAGCGAAACATCAAGATAGTAGCGAATACAGTATTGTAGTTTTAGGGCAACAAGGTGTTGATTTCCTAAAAAATAGAGGTTATGACATTGAGTATTCTCAAGTAGACGTACCTGATCAACCTTCTTTCAAATCTGTTCAAGCACTAGCTAACCATGCTATAGACTTATACAGTGAAGAAGAAATTGATGAATTAAATATATACTATAGTCATTATGTCAGCGTTCTTGAAAACAAGCCTACATCTAGACAAGTATTACCATTATCTCAAGAGGATTCTAGTAAGGGGCATGGTCATTTGTCTTCTTATGAATTTGAGCCAGATAAAGAATCTATCTTAAGTGTAATCTTGCCTCAATATGTTGAGAGTTTGATTTACGGAACAATATTAGACGCAAAAGCAAGTGAGCATGCAACACGTATGACTGCGATGAAAAATGCCACTGATAATGCAACTGAACTTATTGATGACTTATCATTAGAATATAACAGAGCGAGACAAGCAGAAATTACGCAACAAATTACTGAAATTGTTGGTGGTTCCGCAGCGCTTGAATAATATTTAAAGGAGGAAAATAGCATGGGAATTGGCCGTGTAACTCAAGTTATGGGTCCTGTAATTGATGTTCGATTTGAACATAACGAAGTTCCTAAAATTAATAACGCCTTGGTTATTGATGTGCCTAAAGAAGAAGGTACAATACAACTAACATTAGAAGTTGCGCTGCAATTAGGTGACGACGTTGTTCGTACAATTGCGATGGATTCAACTGATGGTGTCCAAAGAGGCATGGATGTAAAAGATACAGGCAAAGAAATTAGTGTACCTGTTGGTGACGAAACATTAGGTCGTGTATTTAATGTACTAGGTGAAACAATTGACCTTAAAGAAGAAATTAGTGATTCTGTTCGCCGCGATCCTATCCATCGTCAAGCACCAGCATTCGATGAACTTTCAACAGAAGTTCAAATTTTAGAAACAGGTATTAAAGTAGTAGATTTACTAGCACCTTATATTAAAGGTGGTAAAATCGGATTGTTCGGTGGTGCCGGTGTAGGTAAAACAGTATTAATCCAAGAATTAATTAACAACATCGCTCAAGAGCACGGTGGTATTTCTGTATTCGCCGGTGTAGGTGAACGTACTCGTGAAGGTAACGATTTATACTTCGAAATGAGTGACAGTGGTGTAATTAAGAAAACAGCCATGGTATTCGGGCAAATGAATGAGCCACCTGGTGCACGTATGCGTGTTGCATTATCTGGTTTAACAATGGCTGAATATTTCCGTGACGAACAAGGTCAAGACGTATTATTATTCATCGATAACATTTTCAGATTTACACAAGCTGGTTCTGAGGTATCTGCATTATTAGGTCGTATGCCTTCTGCAGTAGGTTACCAACCAACACTTGCTACTGAAATGGGACAATTACAAGAACGTATTACGTCTACAACAAAAGGATCAGTTACTTCTATTCAAGCGGTATTCGTACCTGCCGATGACTATACTGACCCAGCGCCTGCGACAGCGTTTGCCCATTTAGATGCAACTACAAACTTAGAACGTAAATTAACTGAAATGGGTATTTATCCAGCCGTGGATCCATTAGCGTCTACATCAAGAGCATTGGAACCATCAATTGTAGGTCAAGAACATTATGAAGTAGCTCGTGATGTACAATCAACACTTCAAAAATACCGTGAATTACAAGATATCATTGCTATCTTAGGTATGGACGAATTATCTGATGAAGATAAACAAACAGTTGAACGCGCACGTAGAATTCAATTCTTCTTATCTCAAAACTTCCACGTAGCGGAACAATTTACTGGTCAAAAAGGTTCTTATGTACCTGTTAAGACAACAGTTGCAAACTTTAAAGATATCTTAGATGGTAAATATGACCATATTCCAGAAGATGCTTTCCGTTTAGTTGGTAGCATGGATGATGTTATTGCAAAAGCTAAAGATATGGGTGTTGAAGTATAACAATTAGGAGGAATGGATAATGAATACATTAAACCTAGATATTGTCACTCCTAATGGTTCTGTTTACAATCGTGATAATGTTGAACTCGTTGTTATGCAAACAACAGCTGGTGAGATAGGTGTCATGAGTGGACATATTCCAACTGTAGCTGCTTTAAAAACAGGCTTTGTAAAAGTGAAATTTCACGATGGAACTGAATATATTGCTGTAAGCGATGGCTTTGTTGAAGTTAGAAAAGATAAAGTTTCAATCATTGTTCAGACTGCAGAAACTGCAAGAGAAATTGATGTTGAAAGAGCTAAATTAGCCAAAGCAAGAGCAGAGTCTCACTTGGAAAATGATGACGACAATACTGATATTCATAGAGCCGAAAGAGCTTTAGAGAGAGCAAATAACCGTTTGCGTGTGGCTGAATTAAAATAGTAAATAAAGGGTCGAAGATGTGATTTCATATCTTCGACCCTTTTTTGAATTATATTGATTTAAAGATACAAAACATGAGAGGGGGGAAGGAATTGATAAAGAACTATTAAAGATTTATGATGTAGTGGTTCTTTATCATTAAACACAGCTAATGTGTATTAAAAATAGGAGGGAGTGGGACAGAAATGATATTTTTACAAAATTTATTTCGTTGTTCACCCCAACTTGCATTGTCTGTAGAAATTGGGGTTCCAATTTCTCTATGTTGGGGCCCCGTCAACTACTGCCAAATACAACACTATAGAGTCTAGACATTGATTTATGTCCGACTCCCAAGAATAGTTTTACTTTTTTACAATCACTAATAGATTGCTAAAATCAAAATTTCATTCACCACTATCTACAGTCGACATTTCATTTTTTGAAAGTAGCTACATTTTTTCATACCAAGATACTTTATAGTTATGATATTTATGTAAAAAGAATTATATAGTAAGTTAGCTTAAACTTTACTAAAAACGGGTATTAAACTTTGTATCATTATTTAAATTTTTCATGTACAATGTAATACAGTAATCTTATGAGGTGATAAAATGGATTATATCGGACAATATGCAGTTATCCATTTAGTGTTACATGTTGTATGTATTTGTATTGCCTATTGGGCTTTACAATCAATTAGATTAGATCAATTTTTTAAAAAAGGATACGCCACTCAATTACAAGTGTGTATGATATTTGTTGCTATTTTATTAGGCACTGCAGTAAGCAATTTTATTGTAGATTTGTTACAATACTCGACGCAGGTAAAATATTTAATAAAATAAGTCTAACTCTATGATTTGTAATCAAAACTAGATATAATTAAATAATGACTTAAAATAATTTTAAAATAGGGAAATGTAAAGTAATAGGAGTTCTAAGTGGAGGATTTACGATGGATAAAATAGTAATCAAAGGTGGAAATAAATTAACGGGTGAAGTTAAAGTAGAAGGTGCTAAAAATGCAGTATTACCAATATTGACAGCATCTTTATTAGCTTCTGATAAACCGAGCAAATTAGTTAATGTTCCAGCTTTAAGTGATGTAGAAACAATAAATAATGTATTAACAACTTTAAATGCTGACGTTACATACAAAAAGGACGAAAATGCTGTTGTCGTTGATGCAACAAAGACTCTAAATGAAGAGGCACCATATGAATATGTTAGTAAAATGCGTGCAAGTATTTTAGTTATGGGACCTCTTTTAGCAAGACTAGGACATGCTATTGTTGCATTGCCTGGTGGTTGTGCAATTGGAAGTAGACCGATTGAGCAACACATTAAAGGTTTTGAAGCTTTAGGCGCAGAAATTCATCTTGAAAATGGTAATATTTATGCTAATGCTAAAGATGGATTAAAAGGTACATCAATTCATTTAGATTTTCCAAGTGTAGGAGCAACACAAAATATTATTATGGCAGCATCATTAGCTAAGGGTAAGACTTTAATTGAAAATGCAGCTAAAGAACCTGAAATTGTCGATTTAGCAAACTACATTAATGAAATGGGTGGTAGAATTACTGGTGCTGGTACAGACACAATTACAATCAATGGTGTAGAATCATTACATGGTGTAGAACATGCTATCATTCCAGATAGAATTGAAGCAGGCACATTACTAATCGCTGGTGCTATAACGCGTGGTGATATTTTTGTACGTGGTGCAATCAAAGAACATATGGCGAGTTTAGTCTATAAACTAGAAGAAATGGGCGTTGAATTGGACTATCAAGAAGATGGTATTCGTGTACGTGCTGAAGGGGAATTACAACCTGTAGACATCAAAACTCTACCACATCCTGGATTCCCGACTGATATGCAATCACAAATGATGGCATTGTTATTAACGGCAAATGGTCATAAAGTCGTAACCGAAACAGTTTTTGAAAACCGTTTTATGCATGTTGCAGAGTTCAAACGTATGAATGCTAATATCAATGTAGAAGGTCGTAGTGCTAAACTTGAAGGTAAAAGTCAATTGCAAGGTGCACAAGTTAAAGCGACTGATTTAAGAGCAGCAGCCGCCTTAATTTTAGCTGGATTAGTTGCTGATGGTAAAACAAGCGTTACTGAATTAACGCACCTAGATAGAGGCTATGTTGACTTACACGGTAAATTGAAGCAATTAGGTGCAGACATTGAACGTATTAACGATTAATTCAGTAAATTAATATAATGGAGGATTTCAACCATGGAAACAATTTTTGATTATAACCAAATTAAACAAATTATACCTCACAGACAGCCATTTTTATTAATTGATAAAGTAGTTGAATATGAAGAAGGTCAACGTTGTGTGGCTATTAAACAAGTATCAGGAAACGAACCATTCTTTCAAGGGCATTTTCCTGAGTATGCGGTAATGCCAGGCGTATTAATTACTGAAGCGTTAGCTCAAACAGGTGCGGTAGCTATTTTAAATAGTGAAGAAAATAAAGGTAAAATCGCTTTATTTGCTGGTATTGATAAATGTCGTTTTAAACGTCAAGTAGTACCTGGTGATACTTTAACGTTGGAAGTAGAAATCACTAAAATTAAAGGACCAATCGGTAAAGGTAATGCTAAAGCTACTGTCGATGGTCAACTTGCTTGTAGTTGTGAACTTACATTTGCAATTCAAGATGTAAAATAAAACAAAAAAACATTCAAAGATTTAATGTGTTGGCAAAATCTTTGAATGTTTTTTATTTTACTCTTCTAATTTTTCATCCTTTAACTTTGGTTTAGACTGCATCATTCGATTAAATGATTTTTTTAATTCTTCACCAGATAATCCATCATCAATAAGTTGTTCTAATAAACTTTCAGCATACTGTTGACGTAAAGTGTAAATATGACATTCAAATACGATAGACATTGTTGTTTTAAAATTTTTAATACTTTTCACAGTAGATTCAAATAAAGCTGGATCATTGGCTGGACGCGTGATGACGACACGAATATCCAATAACTGTTCATTGTCTTGATATTCCTTAAATGTTTCATAATGCTCATTAGAAATGACAATTTCAAGCAACCAACCCGTGCCACTTTCCTCTTTATTAATTATTACGCCATCTTCTAATTCATATTCTATAATTCTGCCGTGTTCATTCACAATTTGAAACCTTACTGCTTTAAAAGTTTTCATATTCCCACATCCCATTAGTTTAATATTTATGATTTTTGAATTATTTAGAAGATTTAAGGTCATTTCATGACTAATTTCTTTAAATATAACAAATAACGAGATGCTATAGCTATTAATTATATAAAATTTGCCATTTTGACCATTTTTAAGCTAGTAATTAAGATATAGGCATAGGAGGTGAATCACACACTACATGCTAAATAAAATCGTAATTGTCGGGAGACTGACGAAAGACGCACAAATATTTGAAAAGGAGGATAGAAAAATTGCAACGTTTTGTGTTGCAACGCACCGAAATTATAAAGATGAAAATGGAGAAATCGTCTGTGATTACTTATTCTGTAAAGCATTTGGCAAGTTAGCTTCTAATATAGAAAAATATACTAATCAAGGTACATTGGTTGGTATAACTGGTCAAATGAGATCAAGAAAGTATGATAAAGACGGACAAACACACTTTGTCACTGAATTATATGTTGAAACAATAAAATTTATGTCCCCTAAATCCCAAAATAATGAAATTCTCTCAGATAGTATTTTAGATATTGACTCTCAAAATATAGATAATCATGACTTATTAGAAATTTAAATCCAATTATCCTAAACATCCTTAATATACATTTAATCCATCCTAAATTTTTTATAGATCTAATTAACTTGAAATATACTCACTTAAAAACGACTTACATGACTAGTACTGTTGTGTAGGTCGTCTTTTTGTGTAGTTTTTCTAATAGAAAATAGACATAGATTGCAAAACGATTACATAAAAAATTGCAAATAAAAAACATTTTTACTGTCATGACAATTCTCGATAGAATCATATCTGAAATTATGGGGGATTTCGTTGTAATCACTGTGTAAAAAACAAGGCTATTTTTTTATTTTGTTGTAACCTGCACGGATTTTATAGATGTTACAGTAGTCTCTGTAAAACTTTTAGAGAAACAAATTACTTGTAGGAGGATTTTAAGATTATGAAGAAAACATTACTCGCATCATCATTAGCAGTAGGTTTAGGAATCGTAGCAGGAAATGCAGGTCACGAAGCCCATGCAAGTGAAGCGGACTTAAATAAAGCATCTTTAGCGCAAATGGCGCAATCAAATGATCAAACATTAAATCAAAAACCAATTGAAGCTGGGGCTTATAATTATACATTTGACTATGAAGGGTTTACTTATCACTTTGAATCAGATGGTACACACTTTGCTTGGAATTACCATGCAACAGGTGCTAATGGAGCAGACATGAGTGCACAAGCACCTGCAACTAATAATGTTGCACCATCAGCTGTTCAAGCTAATCAAGTACAATCACAAGAAGTTGAAGCACCACAAAATGCTCAAACTCAACAACCACAAGCATCAACATCAAACAATTCACAAGTTACTGCAACACCAACTGAATCAAAAGCATCAGAAGGTTCATCAGTAAATGTGAATGCTCATCTAAAACAAATTGCTCAACGTGAATCAGGTGGCAATATTCATGCTGTAAATCCAACATCAGGTGCAGCTGGTAAGTATCAATTCTTACAATCAACTTGGGATTCAGTAGCACCTGCTAAATATAAAGGTGTATCACCAGCAAATGCTCCTGAAAGTGTTCAAGATGCCGCAGCAGTAAAATTATATAACACTGGTGGCGCTGGACATTGGGTTACTGCATAAGCCATTTATGCATAGCTAATTAATAGTTATATAAGTAACTTTTAGATTGGAATATATCGGGGAATTCTCGATATGTTCCGGTTTTTTTATTTCGCAAATATATGTCATTATACAGGCTGGGACATAAATCAATGTTCTATGCTCTACGAAGTTATATTGGCAGTAGTTGACTGAACGAAAATGCGCTTGTAACAAGCTTTTTTCAATTCTAGTCAACCTTGCCGGGGTGGGACGACGAAATAAATTTTGCGAAAATATCATTTCTGTCCCACTCCCAACTGAGCAACAATAATTGAAAATGTTGAAACCGTTTGCTAAGATTAATTTGCAATTGAATACTAAGGAACTACTAGGGGAGCCTAATGATATGGCTGAGATGAATTGTTCAGACCCTTATGACCTGATTTGGTTAGTACCAACGTAGGAAAGTAGTTATTGAAGTGATGGGGCTAGTATAGCAACATTGCCATCAAACTACTTTCATGTTGGAAGTAGTTTTTTTATTTAGGGAGGATTTTTTACAATGGAATTTTCACAAAAATTGTACCAAGCTGCAAAGCCAATCATTAATGATATTTATGAGGATGACTTTATTCAAAAAATGTTATTAGGCAATATACAAGCTGATGCATTACGTCACTATTTACAAGCTGATGCAGCTTATTTAAAAGAATTTACAAACTTATATGCATTGCTAATTCCAAAAATGAACAACATGGATGATGTGAAATTTTTGATAGAGCAAATTGATTTTATGGTAGAAGGTGAAGTGTTAGCGCATGATATTTTAGCACAAATTGTTGGTGAACCTTATGAAGAAATTATTAAAACTAAAGTTTGGCCACCAAGTGGCGACCATTACATTAAGCACATGTATTTCCAAGCGCATAGTCGTGAAAATGCTATTTATACAATTGCTGCAATGGCACCTTGTCCATATATTTATGCAGAAATAGCTAAGCGCTCTCAAAGTGATCATAAGCTTAATAGAGAAAAAGATACGGCAAAATGGTTTGATTTTTATAGTACTGAAATGGATGACATAATTAACGTATTTGAGGCATTAATGAATAAATTAGCCGAATCAATGTCTGACAAGGAATTGGAACAAGTAAAGCAAGTATTTTTAGAAAGTTGCATACATGAGCGTCGATTTTTCAATATGGCTATGACACTAGAACAATGGGAATTTGGAGGAAAAGTAAATGATTAAACCTAAAATAGCATTAACCATTGCAGGTACTGATCCAACAGGTGGTGCCGGCGTAATGGCTGATTTAAAATCATTTCATTCATGTGGTGTATATGGTATGGGCGTCGTTACAAGTATTGTTGCTCAAAATACATTGGGCGTACAACATATTCATAATTTAAATCATCAATGGATAGATGAACAACTTGATAGTGTCTTCAACGATACCTTACCGCATGCTATTAAAACGGGGATGATTGCTACAGCAGATACTATGGAAACGATTCGTCATTATTTAATGCAACATGAATCTATTCCGTATGTAATTGATCCTGTTATGTTGGCGAAAAGCGGTGATTCATTAATGGATAATGACACAAAACAAAACTTGCAGCATACGTTATTGCCATTAGCTGATGTAGTAACACCGAATTTACCAGAAGCTGAAGAAATAACGGGACTAACCATTGATAGTGAAGAAAAAATTATGCAGGCTGGCCGCATCTTTATTAATGAGATTGGTAGTAAAGGTGTCATCATTAAAGGCGGCCATTCAAATGATACTGATATAGCAAAAGATTATTTATTTACTAACGAAGGTGTTCAAACATTTGAAAATGAACGATTTAAAACAAAACATACGCATGGAACAGGGTGTACATTTTCAGCAGTTATAACGGCAGAACTTGCAAAAGGTAGACCATTATTTGAGGCTGTACACAAGGCTAAAAAGTTTATTTCAATGAGTATACAATATACGCCTGAAATCGGCCGTGGTAGAGGTCCAGTGAATCATTTTGCATATTTAAAGAAAGAGGGATTAGACGATGAATTATCTAAATAAAATACGTATTGAAAACCCATTAACAATTTGTTATACAAACGATGTAGTTAAAAATTTTACAGCGAATGGTTTATTAAGTATTGGTGCTAGCCCTGCAATGAGTGAAGCTCCCGAAGAAGCTGAAGAATTTTACAAAGTTGCACAAGCGCTATTAATCAATATCGGTACTTTAACAGCAGAAAATGAACAAGATATTATTGCGATTGCTCAAACGGCAAATGAGGCAGGCTTACCTATTGTATTTGACCCTGTAGCTGTTGGTGCTTCTACATATCGAAAGCAATTTTGTAAATTATTATTGAAATCAGCGAAAGTATCAGTAATTAAAGGCAATGCATCTGAAATATTAGCGTTGATTGATGATACAGCAACTATGAAAGGTACAGATAGTGATGCTAATCTTGATGCGGTTACAATAGCGAAAAAGGCTTACGCAACATATAAAACTGCAATAGTAATCACAGGTAAAGAGGACGTTATTGTTCAAGATAATAAAGCCATCGTATTAGCTAATGGATCTCCATTATTAGCACGAGTAACTGGAGCTGGTTGTTTATTAGGAGGCGTTATTGCTGGATTTTTATTTAGAGAAACAGAACCAGACATAGAAGCGTTAATTGAAGCGGTAAGCGTATTTAATATTGCTGCTGAGGTAGCTGCTGAAAATGAAAATTGTGGTGGTCCTGGTACGTTTTCACCATTGTTGCTTGATACGTTATATCATTTAAATGAAACAACCTATCAACAACGGATTCGTATTCAAGAGGTGGAATAATATGTTTAACCAATCGTATCTAAATGTGTATTTTATTTGTGGGACCTCCGATGTTCCGAGTCATCGAACTATTCATGAAGTATTAGAAACAGCATTAAAGGCAGGGATTACACTTTTCCAATTTCGAGAAAAGGGTGAATCAGCTTTAAAAGGAAACGATAAACTTGTATTAGCTAAAGAATTACAGCATCTCTGTCATCAATATGATGTGCCTTTTATCGTTAATGATGATGTATCCTTGGCAAAAGAAATTAACGCGGATGGTATACATGTCGGTCAAGATGATGCGAAAGTCAAAGAGATAGCACAATATTTCACTGATAAAATTATTGGACTTAGTATTAGTGATTTAGATGAGTATGCAAAATCTGATTTAACTCATGTTGATTATATAGGTGTTG
Organism: Staphylococcus sp. EG-SA-15; assembly: GCF_017151895.1. Lineage (NCBI taxonomy): Bacteria > Bacillati > Bacillota > Bacilli > Caryophanales > Staphylococcaceae > Staphylococcus > Staphylococcus sp. EG-SA-15. The sequence continues at coordinate 43,948 of NZ_JACVZN010000010.1, forward strand.
GACCAATCTATCCTACGCCGTCGAAGCATGACGCGCATATACCAGTAGGTCCAAAAATGATTGCAACGTTTAAAGAAATGAATCCGCAACTACCGATTGTAGCTATTGGCGGTATCAATACTAATAATGTGGCGCCGATTGTAGAAGCAGGTGCCAATGGAATTTCAGTCATTTCAGCCATTTCTAAAAGTGAAAATATTGAAAAGACTGTTAATCGATTCAAAGATTTTTTTAATAATTAGTTAAATTTTTCCACTTATTGTTTCATACGTACTCATTAATGTGATAGAATAAATCCTATGTGAATATAATGATAGAGGTGGAAAAATGAAGAAAAAAGCGTTACTACCATTATTTTTAGGTATTATGGTCTTTTTGGCTGGTTGTGACTATTCTAAACCTGAAAAACGTAGTGGGTTTTTCTACAATACATTCGTAGATCCAATGAAAAATGTATTGGATTGGTTGGGAAATAACTTATTAAACGACAATTATGGTTTAGCTATTATTATCCTTGTATTGGTAATTCGTATTATTTTATTACCATTCATGTTGTCAAACTATAAAAATAGTCATATGATGCGTCAAAAAATGAAAGTTGCAAAGCCAGAAGTTGAAAAAATTCAAGAAAAAGTGAAACGTGCGCGTACACAAGAAGAAAAAATGGCTGCAAACCAAGAATTAATGCAAGTATATAAAAAGTATGACATGAACCCGATTAAGAGTATGTTGGGTTGTTTACCAATGCTAATCCAATTGCCAATCATCATGGGATTATACTTTGTACTTAAAGACCAACTTGTAGATGGTTTGTTTAAATATCCACACTTCTTATGGTTCGATTTAGGACGTCCTGATATTTGGATTACAATTATTGCCGGTGTTTTATACTTTATCCAAGCATATGTATCAAGTAAAACGATGCCAGACGAACAACGTCAAATGGGTTACATGATGATGGTCATTTCACCAATTATGATTATCTGGATTTCATTAAGCTCAGCATCAGCACTTGGTTTGTACTGGTCAGTCAGTGCGGCGTTCCTTGTAGTTCAAACACACTTTGCGAACATTTATTATGAAAAAGTCGCTAAAAAAGAAGTACAACCTTTCATTGAAGCGTATGAAAGAGAGCACAACGGCGGCAGCAATAAAAAAGGCAAAAACACACAAGTAGTGTCTAAAAAGAAAAAGAAATAACCTTATCAAGTCCAAATAATGTGCACCCTAAAAGTTGAAGATAATTTTAACTTTATAGGGCGCACATTATTTTTCGCTTCAAAAGCGAAACTTAGTGTCACATTATACAATATGTGATAAATAGAAACAGCAGTAAGATGATTTCAAATGTGAAAGTCATCCTACTGCTGTTTTTATTTGAAATAATATTAACGAGATTTCAGTATGTAAAAAGTGGTTAATAACAGAGTTGTCATTCTTCATCGCAATGCCATCTTGACACAATGATTCATCAGTGTAGCAGTATATGTCGCAAATTTCCACAGCAATTCACTAATACATGTAACAGTGTGAAATAATAACGTCACAACGGCATAATACACATTGCAACGTCCCAACAACATATCATAGAATCGTAACGGCATGACACCAAGCTTCCACAACAACACGCCATTACATCGCATCATCATACTACAACTTCAATGTCTAGTCGTGATAATTCCATTCCGTAAAAAACTGTTTCAAGTACATCATCATAAAGTCGTGACGTTCTTTAGCAATCATCTTCGCCGTATCTGTATGCATTAAAGATTCTAACTTAAGTAATTTTTCAAAGAAATGTTTAATTGCAGATGGTGGCAACTGTTCAACTAAATCATCATTAATCTTATCTAGTGACATATGTTCTGTCCACATAGGTTCACCAAAGTGTCCTGCAAATTGAAATGTTCGTGCAACACCTATAGCGCCTATAGCATCAAGACGATCTGCATCCCTGACAATTTGACCTTCTAAAGATAAAGTGACATGATCATTTTTGCCATTGCGATAGCTCATATTATTAATAATAAATAAAATGTGCTCTTGATCTTCGGTTGATAGTGATAAAGAAGATAAAAATGACTTCAATTCAACATATTGTTTGTTAGCATCTACAACTTTTTCGTCAACGGTATCATGAAGCAAACATGCGAGTTCAATGACTAAAGTATCATTAACACCTTCATTTTCAGCGATTGATTTAGCTAAAGCAGTGACACGATATACATGCGCAATATCATGGCCTGTATAATCATTTTGATGAATAGATTCCATATATTTTTTGGCAGCACTAATGACGTCTGATTGTTGCATTAAAGTTACACTCCTCATATTTCTATTTTATAAGATAGGTGACAATAATTGTGAAATACCTTCTTTAAATTTAATCCAAAGACTTCGCTTAGCATAACGTGCTTTTGTTAATTCAGAAGATACTGCTAAATCATCTATAAAAGCTTGTTTTAATTTTTTGGCAATTTGTTGGTCATAAATAAAAGCGTTGACTTCGAAATTCAATGTGAAACTGCGATGGTCCATATTAGCTGTTCCCACACTTGCAATTTCATCATCTATAACAAGTGTTTTTGAGTGTAAAAAGCCATTGTCGTAGTGAAATACTTTAACACCGGCATCTAATAAGGATGCTGCATTTTTTAAAGTAGCCCAAAAAACAAACGGATGGTCAGGTTTATTAGGAATCATGATATTGACATCAACACCACCTAATGCCGCAATTTTAATAGAATCTAAAAAGGCTTGATCAGGTATGAAATAGGGAGATTGAATATAAATCGATTTTTTAGCAGATGAAATCATTTTCAAATAACCGTATTTAATCTGTTCCCATTCTTCGTCAGGACCACTAGAAGCTATTTGAACGCCAATTGTTCCACCAGAATTTACATCTGGGAAATAACGATCATCATAGGAGATGTGGTCACGTGTGGCTTGTGAATTCCAATCTAGAATAAATCGTAATTGCAATGCATTCACTGCATCCCCGACAATTCGTAAATGCGTATCTCGCCAATAGCCGAATTTTTTTGATTTACCTAAGTACTCATCACCAACATTAAAACCACCAACATATCCAATTTGCCCATCTATTACAACAATTTTTCGATGGTTTCGATTGTTCATACGCAAGTTAATTAAAGGTAATTTTGATGGGAAAAATGCTTCAGCATGTCCGCCTTTATTGCGAAACGGGCGTAAGCCTTTTTTACGCAGTCCACGAGAACCCATGTCATCATAAAGAATTTTAACTTCTACACCTTGTTCCGCTTTTTTACCAAGTTCATTTAAAATGGTACGACCTAATTCATCATTTTGAATAATATAGTACTGAAAATGAATATAATCAGTAGCATTACGGATGTCTTGTATTAGGTCATCAAATTTTTCTTGGCCGTCTGTGTATATTTTTAAATCGTTGTCTGTTGTTAAAAATGCTGCGTTATTATATAACAACATTTGAATCATTTCTTTAAATTTTACAATTTGATAATTGGAATTTGAAAAGTTTTCATTTTTTAAAGCAGCTAATTGCTCATCAACGATTAACTCTAATCCTTTTTTATCTTCCTTATCAATTTTGAAAATTTGGTCACGTTGAATTTGTCGTCCTAATAGTAAGTATAAAATGAAGCCGAATAAAGGCAAGAAAACTAAGACTAGTAACCAAGCCCAGATAGAATTGGCAGAACGTCTTTCCATGAAAATAATGGTAAAGGCGAATAATAAGTTTAAAATAAATGCACCAATAAATATTGAATTTAAAATAATATTAGAATGCTTGAGTGCAATGGATAATAACTCTATCATTTGAAACCTCCCATCGAAAATCTTAAACGAGTAGTATATCTTATTAATTGTATCATGAAGCAATTTAAATATCATGACAATTTAGTTTGAAAAACACACTTTGTGTTGACGTTGTGTTTTATGGGATATAGTATAGTAAGGAATGTAAATGAAGGAGTGAATGCTATGACTGAACAAGATAATGCACATCATTCTGAACAAATAAAAACGAATCTTAAATCACGTTTAAATCGAATTGAAGGACAAGTGAGAGCGATTAATCGCATGATTGAAGAAGATGTCTATTGTGATGATGTCCTTACGCAAATAAGAGCGACACGTTCGGCGTTAAACAGTGTTGCGATAAAGTTATTAGAACAACATATGAAAAGTTGTATTATGAATAAAGTTAATCAAGGTGCTCAGGAAGAGGCAATGGAAGAGTTATTAGTGACTTTTCAAAAATTGATTAAAGACTAAAGGAGTTTAAGATGATACATCAAAATACGATTTACACAGCGGGAATTGAAACAGAAGAACAAGTAAGTCAATTGACAGAACGCATTTCAAATATGATAGGTGTTCATCAAGTGAATATTAATATAATAGATGGTCAAGTAACTGTATCGTATGAGACACCAGCAAATTTGAATAGTATTGAAAAAGAAATCTATGATGAAGGATACAAAATTGTATTTTAGGGTATAATGTAGAGTGCGCTATAGATTTTAATTTTGAAAATAAATTAAAAATTTTGTAAATGATGTAGTAAAGGTATGTCGAATAGGGTAAGATAATATTGAAAGCGATCCAAACGAGGTGATAATAATGAAACGTCCTGAAAAGATTCAAAATGTAGTCAAACTATTGTCATCATTAGGTGTGAATATTAAAAAAACTAAATCTCGTTTAGACATTATTAATACTTTGCCAGCATCTAATAAAGTAAGTCACGAATTAAAATAATTGACTGTGATTGTGAATCACACACCGTTAAAGCTATCGTCGGACTATTCGATGATAGCTTTTTTGACTGGATTTACTAAAATGAAAGCAAGTACTATATAACAAAATCCCTCTTTAGAGTGTACATTTTACAATGTGTACTTCAAAGAGGGATTGTTATTATCGAGTAATATCTATATATGACATTTTAAATCGACGACGTAAATAGACTATATAACGTCATCTTGAAAAGTTATGATATTTGAAACTCAAAATAGTTTAAATTAATTACTTTTTGGATGGTATAAATCGACATATCGTTTTGGTTCATGATAATAAATTGATAAGACTATACCTATTCCAGTCATCATACTCCATAGCGCACTACCACCATAACTAATAAATGGTAATGGAATACCAGTGATTGGTAACAACTGAATTGTCATACCAATATTTTGTAAAATATGGAACACAAGTAAAGTGACGAAACCAACGATAAAGATTTTGTTAAATTGATCTTCAATTTTCGCAGCTAATCTTATTAGATGGAAGATTAAAAATAAAAATATTAAGATCAATATGACAGAACCGATAAAGCCAAGTTCCTCCCCAATCACTGAAAAGATAAAGTCAGTATGATTTTCAGGTATATAAACTTCACCGTGATTGTATCCTTTACCTAGTAACTGTCCAGAACCGATAGCTTTAAGTGATTCAGTTAAATGATAGCCATCACCACTACTATATGTATAGGGGTCAAGCCATGAATTGATTCGTCCCATTTGATACAGTTGGACACCTAATAAATTTTCAATTAATGCGGGTGCATATAGAATACCTAAAATGACTGTCATTGCACCAACAATACCTGTAATAAAGATAGGGGCTAAGATACGCCATGTTATACCACTTACTAACATCACACCTGCAATAATAGCAGCTAATACTAATGTAGTTCCTAGGTCATTTTGCAGTAATATTAAAATACTTGGTACTAACGAGACACCAATAATTTTGAAAAATAATAACAAATCACTTTGGAATGATTTATTGAATGTGAATTGATTATGTCTAGAAACGACACGCGCTAATGCTAAAATTAAAATAATTTTCATGAATTCAGATGGCTGAATACTGATAGGGCCAAACGTGTACCAACTTTTGGCACCATTGATAATAGGTGTAATAGGTGACTCAGGAATAACGAGCAAGCCTATTAATAATAGACAGATTAAGAAATACAATAAATATGTATAATGTTTAATCTTTTTAGGTGAAATAAACATGATGATACCTGCAAAAATTGCACCTAAAATGTAATAAAAAATTTGTCTGATACCGAAATTAGCACTGTATTGACCACCACCCATTGCCGAGTTAATAAGCAGAACACTGAAAATTGCTAAAACAGCTATAGTGGCTACTAATACCCAGTCTACTTTGCGAAGCCAATGCTTATCCGGCTGTTGACGAGATGAATAATTCATTGCAAACTCCTTTTATACTCACTAATGTTTATATCAATTTTACATGACTTTTTAAAAATTAGCTAGAATATCACAGTGATATCAGCTATAGATTTCAATTTGAATTAGGAATAAAATAGAAGGGAATATTGTTCTGATTATAAATGAATCAACATAGATACAGACACATAAGTCCTCGTTTTTAAAATGCAAAATAGCATTAAAATGTGATACTATTAAGATTCAAAGATGCGAATAAATCAATTAACAATAGGACTAAATCAATATTAATTTATATTAAGGTAGCAAACCCTGATATATCATTGGAGGAAAACGAAATGACAAAAGAAAATATTTGTATCGTTTTTGGAGGGAAAAGTGCAGAACACGAAGTATCGATTCTGACAGCACAAAATGTATTAAATGCAATAGATAAAGACAAATATCATGTTGATATCATTTATATTACCAATGATGGTGATTGGAGAAAGCAAAATAATATTACAGCTGAAATTAAATCTACTGATGAGCTTCATTTAGAAAATGGAGAGGCGCTTGAGATTTCACAGCTATTGAAAGAAAGTAGTTCAGGACAACCATACGATGCAGTATTCCCATTATTACATGGTCCTAATGGTGAAGATGGCACGATTCAAGGACTTTTTGAAGTTTTGGATGTACCATATGTAGGAAATGGTGTATTGTCAGCTGCAAGTTCTATGGACAAACTTGTAATGAAACAATTATTTGAACATCGAGGGTTACCACAGTTACCTTATATTAGTTTCTTACGTTCTGAATATGAAAAATATGAACATAACATTTTAAAATTAGTAAATGATAAATTAAATTACCCAGTCTTTGTTAAACCTGCTAACTTAGGGTCAAGTGTAGGTATCAGTAAATGTAATAATGAAGCGGAACTTAAAGAAGGTATTAAAGAAGCATTCCAATTTGACCGTAAGCTTGTTATAGAACAAGGCGTTAACGCACGTGAAATTGAAGTAGCAGTTTTAGGAAATGACTATCCTGAAGCGACATGGCCAGGTGAAGTCGTAAAAGATGTCGCGTTTTACGATTACAAATCAAAATATAAAGATGGTAAGGTTCAATTACAAATTCCAGCTGACTTAGACGAAGATGTTCAATTAACGCTTAGAAATATGGCATTAGAGGCATTCAAAGCGACAGATTGTTCTGGTTTAGTCCGTGCTGATTTCTTTGTAACAGAAGACAACCAAATATATATTAATGAAACAAATGCAATGCCTGGATTTACGGCTTTCAGTATGTATCCAAAATTATGGGAAAATATGGGCTTATCTTATCCAGAACTGATTACAAAACTTATCGAGCTTGCTAAAGAACGTCACCAGGATAAACAGAAAAATAAATACAAAATTGACTAACTGAGGTTGTTATTATGATTAATGTTACATTAAAGCAAATTCAATCATGGATTCCTTGTGAAATTGAAGATCAATTTTTAAATCAAGTGATAAATGGAGTCACAATTGATTCACGAGCAATTTCTAAAAATATGTTATTTATACCATTTAAAGGTGAAAATGTTGACGGTCATCACTTTGTCTCTAAAGCATTACAAGATGGTGCTGGAGCTGCTTTTTATCAAAGAGGAACACCTATAGATGAAAATGTAAGCGGGCCTATTATATGGGTTGAAGACACATTAACGGCATTACAACAATTGGCACAAGCTTACTTGAGACATGTAAACCCTAAAGTAATTGCCGTCACAGGGTCTAATGGTAAAACAACGACTAAAGATATGATTGAAAGTGTATTGCATACCGAATTTAAAGTTAAGAAAACGCAAGGTAATTACAATAATGAAATTGGTTTACCTTTAACTATTTTGGAATTAGATAATGATACTGAAATATCAATATTGGAGATGGGGATGTCAGGTTTCCATGAAATTGAATTTCTGTCAAACCTCGCTCAACCAGATATTGCAGTTATAACTAATATTGGTGAGTCACATATGCAAGATTTAGGTTCGCGCGAGGGGATTGCTAAAGCTAAATCTGAAATTACAATAGGTCTAAAAGATAATGGTACGTTTATATATGATGGCGATGAACCATTATTGAAACCGCATGTTAAAGAAGTTGAAAATGCAAAATGTATTAGTATCGGTGTTGCTACTGATAATGCATTAGTTTGTTCTGTTGATGATAGAGATACTACAGGTATTTCATTTACGATTAATAATAAAGAACATTATGATCTACCAATATTAGGAAAGCATAATATGAAAAATGCGACGATTGCCATTGCGGTTGGTCATGAATTAGGTTTGACATATAACACAATCTATCAAAATTTAAAAAATGTCAGCTTAACTGGTATGCGTATGGAGCAACATACATTAGAAAATGATATTACTGTGATAAATGATGCCTATAATGCAAGTCCTACAAGTATGAGAGCAGCTATTGATACACTGAGTACTTTGACAGGGCGTCGCATTCTAATTTTAGGAGATGTTTTAGAATTAGGTGAAAATAGCAAAGAAATGCATATCGGTGTAGGTAATTATTTAGAAGAAAAGCATATAGATGTGTTGTATACGTTTGGTAATGAAGCGAAGTATATTTATGATTCGGGCCAGCAACATGTCGAAAAAGCACAACACTTCAATTCTAAAGACGATATGATAGAAGTTTTAACAAGCGATTTAAAAGCGCATGACCGTGTATTAGTTAAAGGATCACGTGGTATGAAATTAGAAGAAGTGGTAAATGCTTTAATTTCATAGAGATTAGTCGAGGGACCTTTTACTTATAAAAATGATTTGAATTAATACTAAAAGATTACAAAGAAGAGGTGGTTTTGTGTGTAAATACAAAATTGCCTTTTTCTTTTTATGTTAAATCTATAAATTTGAAACTAAATCAAGGTTAATTCTATGTACACACATTATATAGGAAGTAGTTTGAATGTTTATATAATATTTTACAAAAAGATGTTGTATTATAATGTCTAATTTTACATGTGTTTCAGTAAAATTTGTTGTGGAATGTTAACGATATACGTATTTTATAAAAAATTTTTTATAATGATTATTCGAATGATGCGTAACGCTTACATCTTATCTAATGCTAGCTTTTTGACAAAAATATGACAATCAATTAATGTGATTCTAATAAATATTCGCAAATTGCTTTATTGCGATTAAATTTTTTTGGTGGTACTATATAGAAGTTGATGAAATATTAATGAACTTATATGCAAAAGTATATTGAGAAATAAACAGGTAAAAAGGAGAATTATTTTGCAAAATTTTAAAGAACTAGGGATTTCGGATAATACGGTTCAGTCACTTGAATCAATGGGATTTAAAGAGCCGACACCTATCCAAAAAGACAGTATCCCTTATGCGTTACAAGGAATTGATATCCTTGGGCAAGCTCAAACCGGTACAGGTAAAACAGGAGCATTCGGTATTCCTTTAATTGAGAAAGTAGTAGGGAAACAAGGGGTTCAATCGTTGATTTTAGCACCTACAAGAGAATTGGCAATGCAGGTAGCTGAACAATTAAGAGAATTTAGCCGTGGACAAGGTGTCCAAGTTGTTACTGTATTCGGTGGTATGCCTATCGAACGCCAAATTAAAGCCTTGAAAAAAGGCCCACAAATCGTAGTCGGAACACCTGGGCGTGTTATCGACCATTTAAATCGTCGCACATTAAAAACGGACGGAATTCATACTTTGATTTTAGATGAAGCTGATGAAATGATGAATATGGGATTCATCGATGATATGAGATTTATTATGGATAAAATTCCAGCAGTACAACGTCAAACAATGTTGTTCTCAGCTACAATGCCTAAAGCAATCCAAGCTTTAGTACAACAATTTATGAAATCACCAAAAATCATTAAGACAATGAATAATGAAATGTCTGATCCACAAATCGAAGAATTCTATACAATTGTTAAAGAATTAGAGAAATTTGATACATTTACAAATTTCCTAGATGTTCATCAACCTGAATTAGCAATCGTATTCGGACGTACAAAACGTCGTGTTGATGAATTAACAAGTGCTTTGATTTCTAAAGGATATAAAGCTGAAGGCTTACATGGTGATATTACACAAGCGAAACGTTTAGAAGTATTAAAGAAATTTAAAAATGACCAAATTAATATTTTAGTCGCTACTGATGTAGCAGCAAGAGGACTAGATATTTCTGGTGTGAGTCATGTTTATAACTTTGATATACCTCAAGATACTGAAAGCTATACACACCGTATTGGTCGTACGGGTCGTGCTGGTAAAGAAGGTATCGCGGTAACATTTGTAAATCCAATTGAAATGGATTACATTAGACAAATTGAAGATGCTAATGGTAGAAAAATGAGCGCACTTCGTCCACCTCATCGTAAAGAAGTACTTCAAGCACGTGAAGATGACATCAAAGAAAAAGTTGAAAACTGGATGTCTAAAGAGTCAGAATCACGCTTGAAACGCATTTCTACAGAGTTGTTAAATGAATATAACGATGTTGATTTAGTTGCTGCACTTTTACAAGAGTTAGTAGAAGCGAACGATGAAGTTGAAGTTCAATTAACTTTTGAAAAACCATTATCTCGCAAAGGCCGTAACGGTAAACCAAGCGGTTCTCGTAACAGAAATAGTAAGCGTGGTAATCCTAAATTTGACAGTAAGAGTAAACGTTCAAAAGGATACTCAAGTAAAAAGAAAAGTACAAAAAAATTCGACCGTAAAGAGAAGAGCAGCGGTGGAAGCAGACCTATGAAAGGTCGCACATTTGCTGACCATCAAAAATAATTTATAGATTAAGAGCTTAAAGATGTAATGTCTTGAGCTCTTTTTTGTTTTCAATAATTGATTCTCTGTAGATATCAAAGTACTAACGTTTTAAAGGTTAAATATTTAATTGGATTGAGATCTGTATGCGGTTATATCATTCTGTGTAAATATGGTTCTCCACCAAATGTGGTGAGTATATAATTTAAAGAACTATTTTTAAATTAAGAATAATCGAACATAAATAAACTTTATGAAATTTCAGTATCATGTTCTTGTAAAAAAATAATAGGGCTTTTTGCTGACGCTAGTGCGCGATAAATAATAAGTTGAATATAAAAAAGATCACTGCCAATCATTCGTTTAATGGCAGGATCTTTTTTATTTAATTATTTCTCTTTCCACTGCAACATTTGATAACCAATGCGTGGATGTGTTTTAATAATATCTTTTGCGTCCTCATGACATTGTGAAAGTTTTTGTCTTAATGATGTCATATGCACTCTTAAACTAGGCATTTCAGTCTTATTAACATAGCCATATATTCGTTTTAATATCATCTCATAAGTGAGTACTTTTCCTTTATGATTTGACAATAGTTCTAACAAGCTAAATTCATTTGGAGTCAAATGTACCTCCTGATTATTAATAACAACAGATTTGGAGCCAAAGTCGATGCTTAGCAAACCGTTAGTAAATACAATGTTAGTTTCTTGATGCGACTTAGCGATTCTCTCGATGACTCGTATTCGTGCCCGAAGCTCATCAACATTAAAAGGTTTAGTCATATAGTCATTCGCACCGTTATCTAAAGCTTGAATAATTGTTTGTTCTTCTTGTCTTGCACTTATTACAATGATAGGAATGTCAGTATGTTGCCTGATTTCTGAAATCAAACATAATCCATCTTTATCTGGTAAACCTAAATCTAATAAAATGACATCTGGTTTATCAATTTGAATTTTAAAGTGTGCTTGTGTGGCATTGTCGGCTGTAGTTACATTGTAATAATCTAAAGTTAATGCAACATCAAGTAAATGTGTGATTGCGTGATCATCTTCAATTATCAATATTTTAGATTGCATTATACGTCTCCTTCATTAAAGTCTGTATCTATATTGAAATAGAATATACTGCCGTGTGGTTGGTTCGGTTTATATTGTAAGTTTGATTGATGTTTGTGTAGGATAGTCTGTACTAAATATAAGCCTAGTCCCATGCTTTCTTTTTGGTTATCTTTAAAATATTTATTTGATCCTGTGTAAAAAGGCTCGAATATCTTTTGTTGTTCTTCTAAACTAATTCCAGGTCCTTCGTCTATAACGGCAAATTCGATTTGTTCATCGCTAGCATAACGAATAGATAAATTGATTTTGGTGTCAGTAGAAGTGTGTTTAACTGCATTTTCAATCAAATTGAATAAAGCTTGTAAAATCAACTTACTGTCAATGTGTATAAACTGTAAATCTACTGAGGATGATACAGTTATACGCTTTTTTAAATGGCGACGTTCTAGAATCATATCGATTTCTTCTACTAATTCACTAACGAGATAAGGTTGCAATTTTATCTGAACATTTGATGACTGTAATTTTGTTAATGATAAAATATTTGTCACTAATAGATATAAATACTGACTTTCTTGAAAACTATGCACAAGTAATTGTTCCTTTTCTATGATAGACATATCTTTACTATGTGATACTAAAATATCTAAATTTCCCATAATTGTTGTTAACGGTGTACGTATGTCATGCGAAATTGATCTTAAAAAATTTGAATGTGTCAGTTGACGTTCAGCCTGTAACATGGATTCTCTCGTTTGTTTAAGTAACGTCACATTTTCAACGGCGAGAGAAAGTTCATTTAACATTGATTCTAATATTGATGCATCATATGGATTAATCACTTGAGAACTTTGGTAATCAATGGCTAGAATGCCTTTAATCGGAGATGTGCCAATTGGTATCAACCATTTATTAATGCCTGGAAATGTATCTGTTGTTGCACCAGCTTGTCTTTCATTTTTAATTACCCAGCTTAATGCTTGTTCATGCTGTTGAGTCGTATTATCGATATGGTTTTGCAATGGTATTGTTTTAATTACTTTCGATTGATTGATAACGTATATAGTAATTGATTGTTGCAATAATTGATTAATTTGGTATCCAGCATTTATTAGTAAGTTTTCAACTGTATAAGTTTGTTTAATCGAATCATTAAATTGAAATAATAAATCTGTACGATAAAGTTGCTTTTTAGTAATGGAGTATTGGAATTTAATTTGTTTTAATAAAGCACTCGTTAAAATACTTGTTAAAATGCTAACGATAAATGTAATAGGATAGTCAAAGCGATATACTTCAAATGTATATCTAGGTTCCGTAAAAAAATAATTAAAAACAAATACGTTAATAATTGCTGCTAAAAAGCCAATGATGAAGGATCGCGTCCAAATGGATAACAAAATGATGCCGATGAGAAAAATCATTAAAATAATCGTACTAGACTCATGCTTATCAAGTTGATAAATCCACAGTCCCATCATTACACAAATTATTTGAATCAAAATCATTTTTAACATATCTATGGCGAAACGTTTGCCTTTAGGACGATAGGGTGATTTGTTCATTTTCAATTCAACAGGTATTTGTTTGATTGGAACGATTTCGACTTTATAGCTATGTTCAAAGGACATTAAATGGTCAATTAAAGGTGTATTGAAAAAGTCTCGCCACTTATTTCTAATATGTTGTCCGATAATTAATTTGGTTACATCTTGATTTTTACACCATTCGTCTAATCCTAATGCAACGGTTTGGCTATAAACTACTTTTACTTTTGCTCCTAATGATTTTGCAAGCATGAGATGTTGATGCACTTGCTTTTGACTATCTTTATATTGCCTGTTTTTTTCGAATACATCTATATAAATAGCAGTGAATTTCGCATGTTCTTTTTGAGCAATATGGAATGCCTCTTTAATTACTGCTTCATTATAAATGCTCCCACTAATTGCCACAGCAATATGAGGTTTGAGTGACGTTTTATGATTGTGTCGGACTTTTTCTTTATCACTCATCAAGTCGGCAACTGTTCTTAACGTCAATGTACGCAGTTCGCTTAGGTGGGCATACGTAAAGAAATTACTAAATGCTACATCTAGCCTATCCTTTTTATATACCTTGCCAGCTTTTAAGCGTTTAATTAATTGTTCAGGTGAGATATCTACGACTTCTAATACATCGGCGCTCATTATGAAATAGTCGGGTACACGTTCTTTAACATGTACACCGGTCATCAGTTCAATTTGACTACTTAAACTTTCAATATGTTGAATGTTCAAAGTGGTATGAACATCGATACCATGATTTAAAATTTCTTCAATATCCATATATCGTTTCTCATGACGATCTCTAGAAATATTCGTATGTGCTAACTCATCGATAAGTACTATTGTCGGCGATTCTTCGATTATGCGGTCGACATCTAAATATTGAAAATGATGACTACCATGTTTAGTAAAATTGGTTGTGATTTTAGGTAATTGTTCAGCTAATGCATTTGTTTCATCACGCTGATGCGGTTCAATATATCCTATTTTAATATCAACGTTACTTTGAAATAGTTCAATGGCATTTGAAAGCATCTCAAATGTTTTACCAACACCTGGACTGTAACCGATGTAAATTGTTAAAGATCCACGCTTTTTTCCTATGTTTAGCGATTCAGTGTTTGACATAACCTTCACCTCGATAGCAATATCATAATATTCTTCACAATTAAATGCTATAAAATTTATTTCTGCATACACATCTTAATGATTTCTTAATAACTAAGTTTGAAAATTAATATTTCTCTCATAAACAAGTTGTTACGATGTTGTTGTGTTGTAAGGAGGTTATGGCAATGCTCATCGTTTTATTACTGGTAGTTATTGCATTAGTTTTGTATTTATTTTATGCCTTAATTCGTAGTGAAAAATTTTAGAAATATATTAAGTGAGGGTTATCATGGAAATAATTTTGTTTCTAACAATGATGGTTATGATTACGTATGTTTTTAGTGGATATCTATATCGCGTAGCATTGGTGCAATCGTCAAGAGTAGATTTAATATTTACTAGATTTGAAAATATGTGTTTTAAAATTATCGGCACAGATTTAGAACACATGTCAGCTAAAACATATGTCAAACATTTTCTGGCATTTAATGGATTTATGGGGTTTATAACATTTGTATTGCTAATAGTTCAGCAATGGCTTTTTTTAAATCCAAATCATAATTTAAACCAATCGATAGATTTAGCGTTTAATACAGCAATATCTTTTTTAACAAATAGTAATTTACAACACTATAACGGTGAATCAGATGTGACATATTTAACGCAAATGATTGTAATGACATATTTAATGTTTACATCTAGTGCATCAGGTTACGCCGTTTGTATAGCGATGTTGAGACGTTTAACTGGATTAACTAATATCATTGGTAATTTTTATCAAGATATTGTTCGGTTTATTGTCCGAGTAGTTTTACCATTATCATGTTTAATTAGTATTTTATTGATGACTCAAGGTGTACCACAAACGTTGCATGCTAATTTAATGATTCGGACTTTAAGCGGACATATTCAACATATTGCATTTGGACCTATTGCATCACTTGAATCAATAAAACATCTTGGTACGAATGGTGGAGGATTTTTAGCAGGAAATTCTGCAACACCTTTTGAAAATCCAAATATTTGGAGCAATTTTATAGAAATGGGCAGTATGATGTTACTTCCTATGTCAATGTTGTTCTTATTTGGTCGCATGTTAAGTAGACATGGTAAACGAGTACATCGTCATGCGTTGATATTATTTGTCGCAATGTTTTTCATTTTTATAGCAATTCTTACATTAACTATGTGGAGTGAGTATCGTGGTAATCCAATACTAGCGAATTTAGGCATTTATGGACCGAATATGGAAGGTAAAGAGGTACGGTTTGGAGCAGGCTTGTCAGCACTATTTACAGTTATTACGACGGCATTTACAACGGGTTCTGTTAATAACATGCATGATAGCTTAACGCCTTTAGGTGGATTAGGACCAATGGTATTAATGATGCTAAATGTTGTATTTGGTGGCGAAGGCGTAGGACTCATGAATTTATTGATATATGTCTTACTGACGGTGTTTATATGCAGTTTGATGGTTGGTAAAACACCAGAATATTTAAATATGCCAATTGGCGCCCGTGAAATGAAATGTATTGTCTTAGTCTTTCTCATACATCCAATTTTAATTTTAGTATTTTCAGCACTTGCTTTTATGATTCCTGGAGCAAGTGAAAGTATAACGAATCCGTCTTTTCATGGTATTTCGCAAGTTATGTATGAAATGACATCAGCTGCTGCGAACAATGGATCAGGGTTTGAAGGACTGAAAGATGATACAACATTCTGGAATATCTCTACAGGAATCATTATGTTGCTTTCTCGTTATATACCAATTATTTTGCAATTAATGATTGCATCAAGTTTAGTGAATAAAAAATCATACCACCAAGATAAATATACAATAGCGATTGATAAACCTTATTTTGGCGTATCACTAATCGTATTTATCGTTTTACTAAGTGGTTTGACATTTATTCCAGTACTATTACTTGGTCCTATTGGTGAATTTTTAACTTTAAAATAAAGTAAAGGGATGGAAAAAATGCATCATGTAAATAAATATTTCAATCAAACAATGGTGATAGAAGCTTTGAAAATGAGTTTTTATAAGCTGAATCCTAAACAATTAATAAAAAATCCGATAATGTTTGTCGTTGAGGTTGGAATGATTTTAACGTTGATATTAATATGTTTTCCTGACATATTTGGAACTAGTTATCTATCGCGAGGTTATTTGATTACAATTTTTATCATATTATTAATAACTATATTGTTTGCTAATTTTTCAGAAGCCTTTGCTGAAGGTCGTGGAAAAGCGCAAGCTGATAGTTTAAGACAAGCACAATCAAATTTAACTGCTCGATTGATAGAAGAAAATGGTGCGTATCGGATAGTGAACGCCACAGAGTTAAAAGCCGGACAAAATATTCGGGTAGAAAATGGAGAAACAATCCCTGTTGATGGCGTTGTAATAAATGGATTAGCAACCGTTGATGAATCTGCAATTACTGGTGAGTCTGCACCTGTGATAAAAGAATCAGGTGGCGATTTTGATGGAGTCATTGGCGGTACACTTGTAACATCTGATTGGTTAGAAATACGTGTTGAGAGTGAAGCGGGTACATCTTTTTTAGATAAAATGATTGCCTTAGTTGAAGGGGCGGAAAGAAATAAAACACCAAATGAAATTGCACTTTTTACATTATTAACAACGTTAACAATTATATTTTTAGTCGTTATTGTAACGTTATATCCAATAGCATCTTACCTGCATTTAATTTTACCTATTGCGATGCTCATTGCGTTAACAGTATGTTTAATACCAACGACAATCGGTGGTTTGTTATCGGCGATTGGTATTGCAGGCATGGATCGTGTTACTCAATTCAATGTATTAGCGAAAAGTGGGCGTGCTGTAGAAGTATGTGGAGATGTCGATGTAATGATTTTAGACAAGACAGGCACAATCACTTATGGCAATCGAATCGCTAGTGAATTTTTACCAGTGAATCAACAAATGCTGGAAAAATTGATAGTCGCTGCTTATATGTCATCAATCTACGATGATACGCCAGAAGGAAAAAGTATTGTACGATTAGCGAAGCAGATGTATATATATGAGCTGCCTAAAGACATTGATGGCACATATAAGACTTTTACAGCTGAAACTAGAATGAGCGGAATCATTACAAATGAAATATCGGTATTCAAAGGTGCACCTAATAGTATGATAAATCTTGTCAAACAACAACAAGGCAATATTCCTCTTAATATTGAGTCTCTCTGTATGGATGTATCGAGTAAAGGTGGCACACCATTAATAGTCATTGAAAACAATGTCATGCTTGGCGTGATTTATTTAAAAGATGTGATTAAAGATGGTCTTGTAGAACGATTTACTGAATTGAGAAAAATGGGGATTGAAACAGTTATGTGTACAGGTGATAATGCTTTAACAGCAGCTACAATTGCAAAAGAAGCCGGGGTTGATAGATTTGTTGCAGAGTGTAAACCCGAAGATAAAATTAAAGTCATCAAAGATGAACAAGCGAAAGGCCATATTGTTGCGATGACAGGAGATGGTACAAATGATGCACCTGCGCTAGCACAAGCGAATATAGGATTAGCTATGAACTCAGGGACAATTAGTGCTAAAGAGGCAGCTAATCTAATTGATTTAGATTCGAATCCTACAAAGTTAATAGAGGTTGTAAAAATAGGCAAACAATTATTAATGACGAGAGGTGCATTAACGACATTTAGTTTGGCTAATGACGTAGCAAAATACTTTGCAATTTTACCTGCACTAATGATGTCAACAATTCCAGAAATGACTTCACTAAATATTATGCATTTATCGTCACCTAAATCTGCAATTATATCAGCTTTGATATTCAATGCATTAATCATTGTTGCCTTAATTCCAATTGCCATGAAAGGTGTAAAAGTAAAGGGTTACAGCATTGATAGAATTTTTATAAATAATATGTTGATTTATGGATTAGGTGGATTAATCGTCCCGTTTTTAGGCATTAAATTAATAGATATGATTGTACAATTTTTTGTGTAAAGAGGAAGGAGCCTGTACCATGAATACGATAAGAAATAGTATTTGTTTAACGATAATAACTATGGTATTATGTGGATTTTTATTCCCGTTAGCTATCACGTTAATTGGTCAAATATTTTTTTATCAACAAGCAAACGGCAGTTTAATTACGTATGACAATCGTATAGTAGGATCAAAATTGATTGGACAGCACTGGACAGAGACACGATATTTTCACGGGAGACCGAGTGCAGTTGATTATAATATGAATCCTGAAAAATTATATAAAAACGGCGTATCATCAGGTGGAAGTAATGAATCGAATGGAAACACCGAATTAATAGCACGCATGAAACATCATGTTAAATTTGGGAATTCAAATGTAACAATAGATGCTGCAACAAGTTCTGGGTCGGGCTTAGATCCGCATATTACGGTTGAAAATGCATTGAAGCAAGCACCTCGTATTGCTGATGCTCGTCATATATCTACTTCAAGAGTGGCCGACTTGATTCAACATCGTAAGCAGCGTGGTGTGTTAACAAATGATTATGTGAATGTGCTTGAACTAAATATTGCTCTTGATAAGATGAAAGATTGAATATAGATGAAAGGCATCATGTTGATAAAATTATAACATGGTGTCTTTTTAACAATTCAAGCACTTTCTGCTTAACTAAATTTTTAGATGTACCTTTAGGAAGAATAAATTAGCATGAAATATTCCATATGCTATAATTATCAACATATAAAAATAAAATGAAATAGATTATAAATCCGTATAATTTTTTATTTGGGGAGAGGGGTATATGTCAGATTATACTAAGTTGTCTAAGAGTCCTAAGTCAGCATTGTTGTATTACTACATTACGAATGGCTTAGAATTTATATTGAGTGTAGCTGTGTATGTCATTTTTTATTTTATATGGTTAAGATTTGAATGGCCACATTACTTACTTTATATTTTGTTGGTTTTAGGTGCTCTGAGTACATTAAAATTATTTATTAAGCCTTTATGGCAATATCATTGTCGCTTTTATAAAGTTGATCAACTAAGTGTACAATATCGTACATCATTTTTTATATATAAAGAAGAAACGAGTCGAATTGAACGTTTACAATACTTGTCGATTAAATCTAATCCAATTAGTAAAGTGCTTAATTTGTATAAAGTTGGATTTATGACTGCAGGTCATACTATTTATTTACCGATGATGTCTCATGACGATGTTAAAATAATCGAAGCGAGAACTATGTCGAATTTGAGAGGGGTTGAAAGTGATGTCTGAACCTCAAAAATTACATCCGATTTCATATTTTAATGGCATAATCAATGCTATCAAACAAAACATAGTCGTCTTTTTTATTTTCATTATCTTTCAATTGAAAGATTTTGACTATGCGAATCCCGAATCATATTTATGGATAGGTATTGTATTTGTATTCTTTTTAATATCATACATTTCTCAAATTGTCGGAATTATGAACACGCGATATTGGATTGAGGATAATTATTTCATTTTAACAACAGGTATTTTTAATAAAAAGCGTAAAGAATTAAATATAAAACGTATTCAGTCCGTTGATATGACACAAGGGGTCGTCAATCAAATTATTGGTGGTGTGGATTTACAAATCAAAACACCAAGTGATGGTATTGTCTTAAGTGTTATTTCGAAAAAACAAGGTGAATATCTTGAACGCTATATTGATCAATTGCAAACAGAGTTGAAGACAGAAGTGGCGCAAAAGTCTAGTGCTGAGAAGAATGACAACTGTAATCATGACATTGAAGGTAATGTGGAAGACATCGCAGAAGGTCGCTTAGATGAAGTGCAGAACACTGATAGTATGCTTAATCAGAAAAATAAACGCATTCCTATATATCAGATGAATTTTAAAGAATCACTATTTATGGCAATGACCAGTGGTGCCATTGGTGTAACGTTAGTAGCTTTAGTACCTATTTACGGGGCTGTAAGAGAGTTGATCCCATGGTCGAAGCTAAATCATGAAATTAGTCAATGGGTTCAAATTGTAAGTATTTCAGTATTAATCATCATTTTACTAGTATTAATAGTGGCATATATTATTGGAACGATTATAACGATGATAAGATTTTATGGCTTTTCGGTGATGCTTGAAAATGAGCAACTTAAAATTGAATATGGTCTCTTTAACAAGAAGAAAGTAACTGTACCAACGAAACGATTGCAAGCTGTTGTTGAACGTCAGTCATATATACGAAGATTATTTGGCTACACAGCAATACATTTTATCATCACAAGTGATTTTGAAAATAAAAAAATCGAAGATGATGACAATGATTCAGGTAGTGTGCCGATATTGCCGTTTATTAAACGAGACAAAGCATATCAAATTATCCAGAATTTAGTACCAGATTTATCTTATCAACAAGTTAATGAAGGTATGCCTTTGTCAGGTTTCCACAGACACTTTTTAATACCTAGTATTATTGTCATAGCTATGGCAGGTATTGGCTGTTATTTTTGGAATCAATTATTATTGTTATTTACGATTATAACAATAGTCATTATTGGTTTATTTGTGATCAAAGGATATCTTTATGTCAAACATGCGGGTTTTAAAATGACAGAAGAACAAATTACTATCCAGAATTTCGAGCTATTGAAACGAAATATTTATTATTTTAAAGCGCATCACATTATAGGATTTGACACTTGGCAACATACATTACTTAAACGCAACAATTTAAATAATTTTAGCTTTATTGTTGCTAAAGGTGTGGGAGCCCAATCGATTAACCTAAAATACGCAAGAAGTGAAGATGCAAATAAATTGAAATCATGGTATTTAAGAGGTGAAAATGATGAGGGATTATAATTTTATGTCACCACACGCTAAAAAAGTGATGAGGTTAAGTGCTGTGCTGTTTTGGATACCCATAGCGCTTGTACTTTTAATCGCATTTAATATTTTGAACTGGCTATTTTGGGAGATATTAGATAACAATATATCCATTGTTAGTAGTGTGATTATAATATTACTTGTTGCTGTTTTCACGCTTGTCATAGCGCCAGTATATCGATATAAGCACTGCAGATATGCATTTGAAAAACACCATTTGCGTGTACGAAACGGCATTTTATTTTTGGATGAAAAAGTAATACCATATTTTCGTATTCAAAATATTGATATCGATGTTGGTCCTATAATGAGACGCTATCGATTAGCAACTTTGACCCTTTATACAGCGGGTGGTCAAGCTGAAATTGAATTAATAGATAGAAGTGAAGCACGTAGATTGAAACGATGGTTAAATAACGAGAGACATTTAGAAAACAATAAAAATGAGGAATAATCAATGATACATGGAATTGGTGTAGATTTAATCGAAATCGATCGAATAAAAGTGTTATATAGTAAGCAGCCAAAATTGGTTGAGCGGATTTTAACTAAAAATGAACAGCACAAATTCAACAATTTCACACATGAGCAACGTAAAATTGAATTTTTAGCTGGCAGGTTTGCTACAAAAGAAGCGTTCAGTAAAGCATTAGGCACAGGCTTAGGAAAACATGTAGCTTTTAACGATATAGACTGTTACAACGACGAACTTGGCAAACCAAAGATTGATTACGAAGGGTTCATCGTACATGTTAGTATCTCACACACTGAGCATTATGCGATGAGCCAAGTTGTTTTAGAAAAGTCAGCATTTTAAATTTGTTATACAATGATAATTAAGATCTAGTTTTAAAACGTGTGGGAATTACAGGAGGAAGTAATATGTCGGATAAATATTATAGATCTGCGTATATGAATGTAGATTTAAACGCTGTTGCATCAAATTTCAAAGTATTCAGTACATTGCATCCAAATAAAACAGTGATGGCTGTCGTTAAAGCCAATGCCTATGGACTAGGTAGTGTTAAAGTAGCACGTCATTTAATGGAAAATGGCGCCACATTTTTTGCTGTAGCAACGTTAGATGAAGCGATAGAACTTAGAATGCATGGGATTACTGCTAAAATTTTAGTCTTAGGTGTGTTACCAGCTAAAGATATTGATAAAGCGATACAACACCGAGTTGCCTTAACGGTTCCGTCTAAACAGTGGTTGAAAGAAGCAATTAAAAACATTTCTGGTGAGCAAGAGAAAAAGTTATGGTTGCACATTAAATTAGATACAGGAATGGGACGTTTAGGTATTAAAGATACTAATACGTATCAAGAAGTGATTGAAATCATTCAACAATATGAGCAACTTGTATTTGAAGGCGTGTTTACACACTTTGCCTGTGCTGACGAACCAGGAGATATGACAACTGAACAATATCAACGTTTTAAAGATATGGTCAATGAAGCAATTAAACCTGAATATATACATTGTCAGAACTCAGCAGGCTCTCTATTAATGGATTGCCAATTCTGTAATGCAATAAGACCAGGAATTTCCCTTTATGGATATTATCCATCAGAGTATGTACAGCAAAAAGTTAAAGTACACCTTAAACCAAGTGTGCAATTAATTGCTAATGTAGTTCAAACAAAGACGCTACAAGCGGGTGAGTCTGTAAGTTATGGTGCAACTTATACAGCTACTGACCCAACTACAATAGCTTTGTTACCTATTGGATATGCAGATGGCTATTTACGCATAATGCAAGGTAGCTTTGTAAATGTAAATGGTCATCAATGCGAAGTTATTGGTCGCGTATGTATGGATCAGACAATTGTTAAAGTGCCAGATCAAGTTAAAGCTGGAGATTCGGTGATTTTAATAGATAATCATAGAGAAAGTCCACAGTCGGTAGAGGTGGTAGCTGAAAAGCAACATACTATTAATTATGAAGTGCTTTGTAACTTGTCGAGACGTTTGCCGCGAATCTATCATGATGGTGATCAACGTTTTGTAACAAATGAATTGTTAAAATAATATGGTCAGTGCATATAAAATTTGTTATCATTAGAGTAATTAAAGGTCATTTAATAACTTTTGGAATCAATTGGAGGTTCTCATATGTTATCTTTTAGTCAAAATAGAAGTCATAGTTTAGAACAATCTTTAAAAGAAGGATATTCACAAATGGCTGATTTAAATCTCTCCCTAGCGAACGAAGCTTTTCCGATAGAGTGTGAAGCATGCGATTGCAACGAAACATATTTATCTTCTAATTCAACGAATGAATGATTAGACGAGGAGATGTTTATTTAGCAGATTTATCACCAGTACAGGGATCTGAACAAGGGGGAGTCAGACCTGTAGTCATAATTCAAAATGATACTGGTAATAAATATAGTCCTACAGTTATTGTTGCGGCAATAACTGGTAGGATTAATAAAGCGAAAATACCGACACATGTAGAGATTGAAAAGAAAAAGTATAAGTTGGATAAAGACTCAGTTATATTATTAGAACAAATTCGTACACTTGATAAAAAACGATTGAAAGAAAAACTGACGTACTTATCCGATGATAAAATGAAAGAAGTAGATAATGCACTAATGATTAGTTTAGGGCTGAATGCAGTAGCTCACCAGAAAAATTAGGCGTCTATTATATGTATTTTTCAGAGATAAATAAAATATTGATATAAAAGACAATAACTTTATAATAATTATAACTATTTCTAAATTCTGTACGAAGAATTTTCTTATAAACAAAGATTTTAGCAAATACCAGTTATGATATTCATATTTTTTATTATAAAAGGATGTCTTAAGTTTTTTAGGCTTTAGGTATTCCATCCTAAAGTTTTTTTAGCTTAAAAGTATCATCTACAGCAAAATTGCAAACGACAAAATTGATAAGTGCAATTAAATAAATGTTAGTAAGTGAATCATAATTATCCTTGCTTAAGCATTTGCTTTGTAAGGGAAGTGAGGAGGCAACTAATCGTGGAAGAATTTAAGCAACATTATAAGGGTTTAATTGATGAAAGTTTAACGTGCCAAGATAAAGTAGAATTGATAAAAAAGTGTGAGAAATACACTGACGAAGTGATTCGTAAGGACGTCTTGCCTGAAGACATTGTCGATATTCACAAAAACTATATATTGACGTTAAACTTAACGCGTGAAGATGTGTTCAAGACATTAGATGTCTTACAAGAAATCGTTAAAGGCTTTGGTTATAGTTATCGAGATTATCAAAGATTGGTAGATAAACTTCAAGTTCACGATAAAGAGATAGACTTAGCTTCTAGCTTACAACAAACAATGCTTAAAACAGATATTCCACAATTTGATAGTATTCAAATTGGCGTTATTTCAGTGGCGGCACAAAAAGTAAGTGGAGATTATTTTAATTTAATTGACCATAACGATGGCACAATGAGCTTTGCTGTTGCAGATGTCATTGGAAAAGGTATACCAGCTGCTTTAGCAATGAGTATGATAAAGTTTGGCATGGATTCTTATGGACACTCACAATTACCGAGTGATGGTTTAAAACGTTTAAATCGTGTTGTTGAAAAGAATATTAATCAAAATATGTTCGTCACAATGTTTTATGGTTTATATGAAGAAATGAACCATTTATTGTATTGTAGTTCAGCTGGTCATGAGCCTGGATATATTTATCGCGCTGAAAAAGAAGAATTTGAAGAAATTTCAGTTAGAGGTAGAGTGTTAGGAATCAGTTCACAAACACGATATCAACAACAAGAAATTCCAATATACCTTGATGATTTAATTATCATTTTAACGGATGGTGTGACTGAAGCTAGAAATAGTGAAGGTACCTTTATAGATAAACAAAAACTTTTAGAATATATTAAAAAACATAAACATATGCACCCACAAGATATTGTTCAAATTATCTATGAAGCAATTTTAAAGCTTCAAAACCCAAATAAAAAAGATGATATGACTATTTTGATTATAAAAAGAGTAAATTAATTTAAAAAAGAAGATTAGAAATTATTTCGATGGGTATATAATAATTTGAAATATAAATATGGTGGATACAGCGCTTAAAATGAAGATAAATATTTTTAATAAGTAGGAGTGTAATGAAATGAATCTTAATATAGAAACAACCACTCAAGATAAATTTTACGAAGTTAAAGTCGGTGGAGAATTAGATGTTTATACTGTGCCTGAATTAGAAGAGGTTTTAACACCTATGAGACAAGATGGAACTCGTGATATTTATGTTAATTTAGAAAATGTGAGTTATATGGATTCGACAGGTTTAGGTTTATTCGTAGGTACATTAAAAGCATTAAACCAAAATGATAAAGAACTATACATTTTAGGTGTGTCAGATCGTATCGGTAGACTATTTGAAATTACTGGTCTTAAGGATTTAATGCATGTTAATGAAGGAACGGAGGTCGAATAACATGCAATCTAAAGAAGATTTTATCGAAATGCGCGTGCCAGCATCGGCAGAGTATGTAAGTTTAATTCGTTTAACACTTTCTGGCGTTTTTTCGAGAGCTGGTGCTACATATGATGATATTGAAGATGCCAAGATTGCAGTTAGTGAAGCTGTGACAAATGCAGTTAAACATGCATACAAAGAAAATAACAATGTGGGCATTATTAACATATATTTTGAAATTTTAGAAGATAAAATTAAAATTGTTATTTCTGATAAAGGTGACAGTTTTGATTATGAAACAACTAAATCAAAAATAGGTCCTTACGATAAAGACGAAAATATAGACTTTTTACGCGAAGGTGGCCTAGGTTTATTTTTAATCGAATCTTTAATGGATGAAGTCACAGTATATAAAGAATCTGGTGTGACAATCAGTATGACTAAGTATATAAAAAAAGAGCAGGTGCGAAATAATGGCGAAAGAGTCGAAATCAGCTAATGAAATTTCACCTGAGCAAATTAACCAATGGATTAAAGAACACCAAGAAAATAAGAATACAGATGCACAGGATAAGTTAGTTAAACATTACCAAAAACTAATTGAGTCATTGGCATATAAATATTCTAAAGGACAATCACATCACGAAGATTTAGTTCAAGTTGGTATGGTTGGTTTAATAGGTGCCATAAATAGATTCGATATGTCCTTTGAACGGAAGTTTGAAGCCTTTTTAGTACCTACTGTAATCGGTGAAATCAAAAGATATCTACGAGATAAAACTTGGAGTGTACATGTTCCGAGACGTATTAAAGAAATTGGGCCAAGAATCAAAAAAGTGAGCGATGAACTAACCGCTGAATTAGAGCGTTCACCTTCTATCAGTGAAATAGCTGATCGATTAGAAGTCTCAGAAGAAGAAGTGTTAGAAGCAATGGAAATGGGACAAAGTTATAATGCGTTAAGTGTTGATCATTCCATTGAAGCTGATAAAGATGGTTCAACTGTTACGCTATTAGATATTATGGGGCAACAAGATGACCATTATGACCTAACTGAAAAACGTATGATTTTAGAAAAAATATTACCTATATTATCTGATCGCGAACGAGAAATCATACAATGTACGTTTATTGAAGGATTGAGTCAAAAAGAGACAGGTGAGCGTATCGGTTTAAGTCAAATGCATGTATCACGACTTCAGAGAACGGCAATTAAGAAATTACAAGAAGCAGCACATCAATAGAATTTGCTTATTAATGATACGTTTTATAATGAAAAATCCATATAATTATCCCTTGATTATTAAATTGAAATCGAGGGGTATTTTTAATTTAATTAAGATTTTCGAATTAATACATTATTAGTGTAGTTTAATGTGTATCCACATAAATGTCGCGATATAGTATTAATAATTTAAGTGAAGAAGATATCTAATTGTCGTTTTAAATAGGTGGGTTGCTATTAGAATAAAAAAAGTAGTCTTAGATTATGAAATTTAGAAATGATGGTGTGTCATTTTCAATAATCTTAGTGCGTTTTAAAATATAGTATGACCTAATCATTCGTTTTAAATGTTTTGGAAGTGAAAATTACATTAAGTATCATACCTTAATAGAAGTATTTTAGAATATGTTAAAATAAATGAGTAAATTTAAGAAAAAGTGTGGGTTAAGTAAATGGACAATCAATTGATTAATTCAATCATAGAGAAATATCAATTTAGTAAAAAACAAATTGAAGCAGTATTAACACTGCTAGAAGAAAAAAATACAGTACCATTTATTGCGAGGTATCGAAAAGAGCAAACTGGTGGACTAGATGAAGTTCAAATAAAGCAAATTGATGACGAATACCAATATATGGTCAATTTACAAAAACGTAAAGAAGAAGTTATCAAAAATATAGAACAGCAAGGATTACTTACTGAGGAATTAAAGAAGGATATTTTAAAACAGAACAAATTACAACGTGTTGAAGACCTATATAGGCCTTTTAAACAAAAGAAAAAGACAAGGGCAACTGAGGCGAAACGTAAAGGGTTAGAGCCATTAGCGATATGGATGAAGGCACGTAAACATGAAGTCTCAATTGAAGAAAAAGCACAACAATTTATAAATGAAGAAGTGCAATCGGTTGAAGATGCTATCAAAGGTGCACAAGATATTATTGCGGAACAAATTTCAGATAATCCTAAATATAGAACAAAAATTTTAAAAGATATGTATCATCAAGGTGTGTTAACTACATCTAAAAAGAAAAATGCTGAAGATGAAAAAGGTATTTTTGAAATGTACTATGCATATAGTGAGCCAATTAAACGCATTGCTAATCATAGAGTTTTAGCTGTTAATCGTGGTGAAAAAGAGAAAGTATTATCTGTAAAGTTTGAATTCGATACGACATCAGTAGAGGATTTCATTGCACGTCAAGAAATCAATCATAATAATGTAAATCGCAGTTATATTTTAGAGGCGATTAAAGATAGCTTGAAACGCTTAATTGTCCCTTCGATAGAGCGTGAAATCCATGCTGATTTAACTGAAAAAGCTGAAAATCATGCAATAGATGTTTTTAGTGAAAACTTAAGAAATCTATTACTGCAACCTCCAATGAAAGGTAAACAAATATTAGGCGTAGATCCAGCATTTAGAACAGGTTGTAAATTAGCAGTCATTAACCCATTCGGTACTTTTATAGCAAAAGGTGTGATTTATCCGCATCCACCAGTTTCTAAAAAAGAGGCAGCAGAGAAGGATTTTGTACAAATGGTTAAAGCGTATGATGTGCAATTAATTGCAATTGGCAATGGTACTGCAAGTCGTGAAACAGAACAATTTGTTGCAGATTTAATTAAAAAGCATCAGTTGCCAGTACAATTCATCATTGTCAATGAAGCGGGCGCTTCAGTATACTCAGCATCAGAAATTGCTAGAGATGAATTTCCTGATTTTCAAGTGGAAGAAAGAAGTGCCGTATCAATTGGACGACGCGTTCAAGATCCATTAAGTGAATTAGTTAAAATCGATCCTAAATCTATTGGTGTCGGACAATACCAGCATGATGTTAATCAAAAAGCACTAGAAAATGCATTAACTTTCGTTGTTGAAACAGCAGTTAACCAAGTAGGTGTTGATGTCAATACAGCATCATCATCATTATTACAATATGTGTCTGGTCTAAGTTCGCAAATTGCTAAAAATATAATTGCATATAGAGAAGAAAATGGCGCAATAAAGCATAATAAAGAGTTAAGCAAGATTAAGCGTTTGGGTGCTAAAACTTTTGAGCAGAGTATAGGATTTTTAAGAATAGTAGACGGTTCAGAGCCATTGGATAATACATCGATTCATCCCGAAAGCTATAAAGTAACGTATCAGTTATTAGATAAACTCGGATTTGGTGGCAATGATTTAGGCAGTGACGCATTAAAAGCTAAATTAAATTCATTGGATATGGATGAACTGGCGATTGAATTACAAGTCGGTGTGCCTACATTAGAGGATATTATTAAATCCTTGAAAGCACCTAATCGAGATCCAAGGGACGAGTTTGAAACACCAATCCTTAAATCCGATGTGCTATCAATTGAAGATTTACAAGAAGGAATGAAATTGAGTGGTACAGTTAGAAATGTAGTAGATTTTGGAGCATTTGTAGATATAGGTGTTAAACAAGATGGACTTGTCCATGTTTCGAAACTTTCTAAGAAGTTCGTAAAAAATCCAATGGATATTGTCAGTGTTGGTGATATCGTTGACGTTTGGATTTACAGTATTGACAAAAATAAAGACAAAGTATCATTAACGATGATTGATCCACATGAATAATGACAAACTTCAGCGAATGGTTGAGCATCTTTCGGAAGAAAAATTTGGACGTACGTTTCGACATTGTGCATATTTTAATAAAAGGTTACGTACAACAGGCGGACGTTATCTTTTAAAGTCCCATGATATTGAAATTAATCCAAAACAATATGAGCATTATGGAGAAGATGCTGTTGTAAAAATTATACTGCACGAATTGTGTCATTATCACTTGCATATTGCTGGTAAAGGTTATCAACATAAAGATCAAGATTTTAAACGATTGAGCCAACAGGTTGGAGCGCCTAGATTTTGTAACAGCATTGAAAGCTATCAACAACGGGCAAATTATGAATATTATTGCACTAAATGTCATGCAAAATATATACGTATCCGTAAAGTTGATACGAATCGTATGCGTTGCGGACATTGCAATGGAAAATTAAGAATGAAAAGACAATTGAAATAAGTACAATACAAATAGAGCTAATTCGTGTATATGTAAGATTATTTATGAGTTGTATGGAATTTATATAGAATTTATCAGTGAGTTATTTTGATTGGTAAACATAGTAATTGAATAAGAAGAAATTGTGTTTATAAAATGTTTAAAGCCGAGATTGTCGTAATTTAATACTTCGCAATCTCGGCTTTTCTACTTATGATATAGGTAATGGCATAAATTGTGGCTTGATAGGATGAAATTAAAATGATTAGATTAAAAATCTTGGCGTATTTTAGTAATAATTAATATATAAACTTTACCCAATTAAAGCTTTAAAGTAGCACAAAAGATAATTATACATTTTTTATGACATTTTGATTGAACTTTTCTATTGACTGTACAGCTTATAGTTAGTATGATTAAACACGTTCCTTAAAAAAGAACAAATTAAATAAACTTTGATTTGAAAGACAGTCAATTCTAAATTTAATTTATAAAATATGTTGACAATAAGTTCTAAATGTTTTATTATAAATAGCGTTGTGTTAACAACTGATAACACAAATTAATTTAATGTAAAAAAACGATTAAAAGTTATTGACAAATATTTTTAAACATAATATAATAAATAACGTTCTGAAAAACGAAGATGTTTTAAATGCCTATATCCGCGGTCGTGGCGGAATGGCAGACGCGCTAGGTTGAGGGCCTAGTGGGAGAAATCCCGTGGAGGTTCAAGTCCTCTCGGCCGCATCAAAATTCTTAATTTAAATAAGCGGGTGTAGTTTAATGGCAAAACCTCAGCCTTCCAAGCTGATGTTGTGGGTTCGATTCCCATCACCCGCTCCATAGATAATTTTAATGAACATTGAAAACTGAATGACAATATGTCAACGTTAATTCCAAAAACGTAACTATAAGTTACAAACATTATTTAGTATTTATGAGCTAATCAAACATCATAATTTTTATGGAGAGTTTGATCCTGGC
>NZ_JACVZN010000110.1:0-253 GCF_017151895.1 Staphylococcus sp. EG-SA-15
TCACCTCCTTTCTAAGGATATATTCGGAACATCTTCTTCAGAAGATGCGGAATAACGTGACATATTGTATTCAGTTTTGAATGTTTATTTAACATTCAAATATTTTTTGGTTAAAGTGATATTGCTTATGCGAGCGCTTGACTAAAAAGAAATTGTACATTGAAAACTAGATAAGTAAGTAAAATATAGATTTTACCAAGCAAAACCGAGTGAATAAAGAGTTTTAAATAAGCTTGAATTCATAAGAAATAAT
>NZ_JACVZN010000111.1:0-252 GCF_017151895.1 Staphylococcus sp. EG-SA-15
CTTGTCGCACCCATGAAAAGCCCCACGCCAATCGTACCACCAAGTGCAATCATTTGAATTTGACGGGCACTCAATCCCCTTTGTAGTTCATTGTTCTCCATAACTTCTTACCCCATCTCTGATTGATTTAGTATCAATCAGAGATGGGGTAAGAAGTTATGGAGAACAATGAACTACAAAGGGGATTGAGTGCCCGTCAAATTCAAATGATTGCACTTGGTGGTACGATTGGCGTGGGGCTTTTCATGGGTG
>NZ_JACVZN010000112.1:0-251 GCF_017151895.1 Staphylococcus sp. EG-SA-15
TTTACAACTGCACCGACAAAGACAAGTACTACAACAAGACATCTAAAGATAAATAATATTACACGGTTTGTTGATAAAAATTCAATATTAGATTGACCGTAATAGTAATTACCTACCACAGATGAAAGTGCATTTGGTATCGAACAAGTAACTGGTGGCGCTGTAGGTGCTGCGGTTCTTCAAGGTATCAAACGTGGTTTATTCTCTAACGAAGCTGGTATGGGTTCTGCGCCGAATGCAGCGGCAACTGC
>NZ_JACVZN010000113.1:0-251 GCF_017151895.1 Staphylococcus sp. EG-SA-15
AATCGAAACATTATTTGGCGAGGATCAACATAAAGTGTTTCAAATTGTCGATGAGGATGGTAGTGACTCTGCTATTGTAGATAATGCGCTAGAGTTCTTATCGTTAGCCATGGAGCCTGAAAAGGCACCGATAGGATCCTTCTTACCTTCTACAAGTTCCTGAATATACTTATGAATCTCTTCTTTCGTGTATGCAAATTGACGTTGTAATTTAAATAACGTCTCATCTTTCCATTGCGAATCTTGATATT
>NZ_JACVZN010000114.1:0-251 GCF_017151895.1 Staphylococcus sp. EG-SA-15
CGAAATAACTATCAGGGATATTTGCTAATTTGTTAGAGATCATCAAATTCCTCCTCTATCATTAAACGTAGCCTGGGTGACTATCATAAACCTAACAACTTGTATCACTCTCATTTAGATGGTTACATGGACCATTGCCATTAATTAATATGGCAGTTGGGATCCCTGATGGGCCCACGCCACAAGGTATTATTGATCATTTTCAAAAAGCACTAACTATTCCTGAAAATCAAAAATATGGTGCTTTTCAT
>NZ_JACVZN010000115.1:0-251 GCF_017151895.1 Staphylococcus sp. EG-SA-15
CTAATAAAGTTATATCTTGTAATTCATCTTGTTGACGGCCATGTGCCATATAAAGCGCTCCTTTAAATTTATTTTTTTATTATTTTGGCGTCTCGGCGTGCTTTTTCAAACATGTAATAACTTGCACTGCATATACCTATGAACCAATGAGTCAGATGCAAATACTTTATCTATTAGGGGCTGGCTTAGCTGCCGCTGTGGGTCAAATTGGTGTTACATTAGCATATAGTTTTGCAGCAGCAAAAGATATT
>NZ_JACVZN010000116.1:0-251 GCF_017151895.1 Staphylococcus sp. EG-SA-15
TTTCTTATATGTCATGACATTACAAAAAACAAGTTTATTTGGCATATTAAAGGCTCAAGGATTTACGAATGGCTATTTAGCGAACGTAGTTATTTCGCAGACGCTCATATTAGCATTATTTGGTACGCCATTTGTCACAATAACATTTTTAACACCTAAATCATTCCAGCGTTTAGCAGCTATTTTTAAATCATCAGTAGATTCTATTTTTAAATTTAAGTATGTTTCTGTTTCATCTTTATTCGTGATAA
>NZ_JACVZN010000117.1:0-251 GCF_017151895.1 Staphylococcus sp. EG-SA-15
TTAATAAAGGTATTCGCCGTTCATTTCAATGTCTATTATGCACACAACAAACATGTCGATTTATTATCGTTGGCGTTTTAGCAAACTTTGCTATGTATGGCATGCTAACTGCATTATCACCACTTGCAATCGTGGCAAATATATATACTGATTTAACATATGATTTATCATTAAAGCGTCCCCATAAAGGCGCGCTTAATATCGAAGCCGTCCAAAATGCGGACTGTAAAAATCCAATCACACTACGGTCA
>NZ_JACVZN010000118.1:0-251 GCF_017151895.1 Staphylococcus sp. EG-SA-15
TTATTCACAATTGGCGTTTGGCGTAAAACATTTTTCAGTGTTATTACTTGGACATTAGTATGGACGCTTGTTGCAACGACACTTCAAATTGCATTAGGGCTGTTTTTGGCAATTATTGTAAATCACCTGCATATTGCATAATTAACAATGGCGCTGTGGCGTAAATGACATGCGGGAATGTGATGTTTCTAAACTTTTGCCAACTAGACGCACCATCCATATCTGCTGCTTCGTACCAATCTGATGAAATA
>NZ_JACVZN010000119.1:0-250 GCF_017151895.1 Staphylococcus sp. EG-SA-15
TGAACAAACTTGACCTGCATGGAAATATCCACCATTTAACGCTTGGTCTACTGCCAATTCAAAATCAGCATCATCAAAGATAATGTTTGGATTTTTACCGCCAAGTTCCAAGGCAATATTCGTAACAGTATTAAAGACAAATTTGAGCAAGCACTTATTGATCGCGTGAAAAAAATCAAATTAGGTAATGGTTTTGATGCTGATACTGAAATGGGACCAGTGATTTCAACAGAACATCGTAATAAGATCG
>NZ_JACVZN010000011.1:0-13457 GCF_017151895.1 Staphylococcus sp. EG-SA-15
TCATAGTGATTCGTTATTAATCAAAGCTGGTTCTGGGGTGGCAACATTAGGATTGCCGGATTCTCCTGGTGTGCCTGAAGGTATTGCTAAAAATACAATTACAGTTCCATACAATGATTTAGATGCACTTAAAATCGCTTTCGAAAAATTTGGAGACGATATTGCTGGTGTAATCGTAGAACCTGTTGCTGGTAATATGGGTGTCGTACCGCCGATTGAAGGTTTTTTACAGGGATTAAGAAATATTACGACTGAATACGGCGCATTGCTAATTTTCGATGAAGTAATGACTGGTTTCAGAGTCGGTTATCATTGTGCACAAGGTTACTTTGGTGTGACACCAGATTTAACTTGCTTAGGAAAAGTTATCGGTGGAGGACTACCTGTAGGTGCTTTTGGTGGTAAAAAAGAAATCATGGATCATATAGCACCATTAGGAAATATTTATCAAGCGGGTACGTTATCAGGAAATCCTCTTGCAATGACAAGTGGTTATGAAACGTTAAGCCAATTAACGCCAGAGACATATGAGTATTTTAATATGTTAGGCGATATACTTGAAGACGGTTTAAAGCGTGTATTTGCTAAACACAATGTACCAATAACTGTAAATAGAGCAGGTTCAATGATTGGTTATTTCTTAAATGAAGGACCTGTAACTAATTTTGAACAAGCGAATAAAAGTGATTTGAAATTATTTGCAGAAATGTATCGAGAAATGGCAAAAGAAGGTGTGTTTTTACCACCATCTCAATTTGAAGGTACATTCCTATCTACGGCACACACGAAAGAAGATATTGAAAAAACGATTCAAGCATTTGATACGGCTTTAAGTCGTATTGTAAAATAAATATACGGACAAATTGAGAGCCTGAACTTTGTTCAGGCTCTTTTTAAATGTATATCAGGCATGGGCGGCGACTTGATAGTGAAAGTCCATATATGCTTTGTAGTCAAAACTGCTAGCGGATATTGTTATCTTAACAAACGTGAAGCTCAAGCAGCAATTTAGTCATTTTATTTTTTATTGAAAGAAGTGGAAAACATGACAATGATATATAGAAATAATTTCATTGTGTTCGTTTTATCATTTTTTATTAGTATTCTACTGTATTCATCGCACGTATTACTCCCATTTATGTTTGGTCCTATTATCGCATCAATCATTTGTGTAAAAGTTTTCAAACTTGATATTAAATGGCCATTCTTACTTAGTGAATTAGGTATTGTACTATTAGGTGTGCAAATCGGATCAACGTTTACGAAAAATGTCGTTATGGATATTAAAGACAATTGGCTTTCGATTATTGTTGTATCTATTTCGATATTATTAATTGCAATAGTAATGGCATTTATTTTTAAAAAAATTGCACGTATTAATACAGAAACAGCTATTTTAAGTGTTATACCAGGAGCACTAACACAAATGCTGGTCATGGCTGAACAAGACAAACGTGCTAATTTGTTAGTTGTTAGCTTAACGCAAACATCACGAATTATATTTGTTGTTGTTTTAGTACCGTTCATTTCATATTTTTTTCATGATGGTAACATGCATGCGAATGGAAAGTTAACAAAAGTCTTGCCTTTATCACAAGTATTAAACATAGGGCAAATAGTTATTTTAGCGATAGCTATCTTTATAGTTTATCTAATTATGTCTAAAATAAAGTTTCCAACATTTCAATTATTAGCACCACTCATTGTATTAATTGTTTGGAATTTTTCTACAGGTTTAACATTTACACTAGATCATTGGTTGTTGAACATGGCACAACTAATATATATGATTAGAATTGGAGTTCAAATTGCGCATTTATTGTCAGATTTAAAAGGTAGACTAGCAATCGCAATTACAATTCAAAATATTATGTTGATAATTGGTGCGCTAATCATGGTTTATGTCATACATTTCTTTGATAATAATCCTATTAATGAATTGTTTCTTGGTGCAGCACCAGGAGGGGTTAATCAGATAGTTTTAGTTGCATTAGCTACTGGTGCCGATGTTGCTATGATTACGAGTTATCATATTTTCCGAATCTTTTTCATCCTATTTATTATTGCACCAGGAATTAATTACTTTTTAAAATATCGTTCGAATAAGCGTGAAGATTAGAAACTATCATCTATTTAAGTTGATTTATGCTTAGGATAGAATTCATTATTAAGGTTTAAGCAAAGGTTGTACATCTATTTTTAGATTAAGATATCTAATATTAGCAGTGCATTAACTTGGAACTTTAACTTATGATTTGAATAAATTTTCACATCAAAAAACGAGACAGTCTATTAGTTAAAAATAGATGATGTCTCGTTTACTTTATGATGCTATAGCAAATTAATTGTGTTTAGGCTTTGATGGACAATCTTTTAAATGTGCATCATATAAACCGGCTGCTTCTAAAAACGAAAATACTGTTACTGGACCTAAAAATTTAAACCCGTATTGTTTTAAATCTTTAGATAGTTGTGTTGCAGTATCATCAACTGTGATACGATCAGAAGCATGTTCATACTGCAAATCTTTAGGCTTACCATTTACATATGACCATAAAAATTTACTAAAACTACCATATGCTTGTTCAATTTTTAAATACCCTTGAGCTTGATTAACAATTGCTTCTAATTTTTTACGATGATGAACGATATTTGGAAAAGTCATTAAGCGGTCGATATCTTGAGCGGTCATTTGTGCTACCTTTTCTGGTTCGAAATCATAAAATGCTTCTTCATAGGCTTCTTTCTTTTTTAAAATAGTTAACCAAGATAGCCCAGCATGTTGTGATTCTAATGCTAAAAGTTTAAACAATGCCTTGCTATCATAGAGCGGTTGTCCCCATACATGATCATGATAGTCTAAGTAGACTGGATCTTTAGTACCAAATGCGCATTCATTCATTTTATTCCCACCTATACATTGACTTATTTTGTCAATCATTATACTATAAGTTAAGAGTTTAATATAGGATTTGGGAAGAGTAAGTTCAAATTATTTTAAAGAGAGCATATGATTTGGTGTGAGTATGTAAATGATTTTTACTGAAGGTAGCCCACAGAGTATCTTAGCTGAACGTGATTAATAGTAGGCTAAGACGTGTTTGAGCGTTAATCATAATCTAGAGTGCTTGAAGAGATGAAGCATTTCAAATTTCACGATGATAGTATTGGTATGATTATTCCAATTATGTTAAAAGAGTGAATTTGATATTAATCATCCTTCTTGAATATAGGTGGTACCACGGAATATCCGTCCTATTTGTATATAGGATGGATATTTTTATTTTTTTAGGAGGTATAGCAAATGGAAATGAAATCAAAATATGATCCTCGTGAAGTTGAAGCGGGACGTTATGAAGAATGGGTAAAGAATGGTTATTTTAAACCGTCAGAAGATAAATCAAAAGAAACATATACAATTGTTATCCCGCCACCAAATGTAACTGGTAAATTACATTTAGGACATGCATGGGATACGACTTTACAAGATATCATTACACGTATGAAACGTATGCAAGGATACGATACGTTATACTTACCAGGTATGGATCATGCTGGTATTGCGACACAGGCAAAGGTAGAAGCTAAATTAAATGAACAAGGAATAACTAGATATGATCTTGGTCGTGAAAAGTTTTTAGAACAGGCATGGGATTGGAAAGAAGAGTATGCGTCATTTATTCGTGCGCAATGGGCTAAATTAGGTCTAGGTTTAGATTATAGTAGAGAACGTTTTACTTTAGATGAAGGTTTAAGTAAAGCAGTTAAAAAAGTTTTTGTTGATTTATACAATAAAGGAATTATTTATCGTGGCGAACGTATTATAAATTGGGATCCTAAAGCACGTACAGCTTTATCTGATATTGAAGTAATACATGAAGATGTTCAAGGTGCGTTTTATCATTTTAAATATCCTTACGCTGATGGTGAAGGTTTTATTGAAATTGCAACAACAAGACCAGAAACGATGTTAGGTGATACAGCGATTGTTGTTAACCCTAATGACGAACGATACAAAGATGTAATCGGTAAAACTGTTATATTACCAATCGTAGGACGCGAACTGCCTATTTTAGCAGATGAGTATGTTGATATAGACTTCGGTTCTGGTGCTATGAAAGTGACACCAGCACATGACCCTAATGATTTTGAAATTGGTCAAAGACATCAATTAGAAAATATTATCGTTATGGATGAAAATGGTAAAATGAACGACAAAGCGGGTAAATATGAAGGTATGGACCGTTTTGATTGTCGTAAACAGCTAGTTAAAGATTTAAAAGAACAAGATTTAGTTATCAAGATTGAAGATCATGTTCATTCTGTAGGTCATTCAGAACGATCTGGCGCTGTTGTTGAACCATATTTATCAACACAATGGTTTGTGCGCATGGAAGACTTAGCGAAACGTTCATTAGATAACCAAAAAACAGATGATCGTATTGATTTTTATCCGCAACGTTTCGAACATACATTTAACCAATGGATGGAAAATATTAGAGATTGGACGATTTCAAGACAATTATGGTGGGGTCATCAAATTCCGGCTTGGTATCATAAAGAAACAGGCGAAATATATGTTGGAGAAGAAGCGCCAACTGATATTGAAAATTGGCAACAAGATGAAGATGTATTAGATACGTGGTTCTCAAGTGCTTTATGGCCTTTCTCTACGTTAGGTTGGCCTGATTTAGAAAGTGAAGACTTTAAACGATACTACCCAACAAATGCCTTAGTTACAGGTTACGATATTATCTTTTTCTGGGTAGCACGCATGATATTCCAAGGCTTAGAATTTACAGATCGTCGTCCATTTAATGATGTATTATTACACGGTTTAGTTCGTGCTGAAGACGGGCGTAAGATGAGTAAATCATTAGGTAATGGTGTGGATCCAATGGATGTTATTGACGAATACGGTGCTGATAGCTTGCGTTACTTCTTAGCAACAGGTTCATCTCCAGGACATGATTTAAGATACTCAACTGAAAAAGTTGAGTCAGTGTGGAACTTTATCAATAAAATCTGGAATGGGGCACGTTTCAGTTTAATGAATATCGGTGAAGACTTTAAAGTTGAAGATATCGATTTAAGTGGTAACTTATCATTAGCAGATAAATGGATTCTAACACGTTTAAATGAAACGATTGCAACAGTTACTGATTTAAGTGACAAATATGAATTCGGCGAAGTTGGACGTGCATTATATAATTTCATTTGGGATGATTTCTGTGATTGGTACATTGAAATGAGTAAAATTCCAATGAATAGTAATGATGAAGAACAAAAACAAGTTACACGTTCAGTATTGAGTTATACTTTAGACAATATTATGAGAATGCTACATCCATTCATGCCATTTGTAACAGAGAAAATATGGCAAAGTTTACCACATGAAGGTGACACAATTGTTAAAGCTTCATGGCCAGAAGTGCGTGAATCATTGATTTTTGAAGAAAGTAAACAAACAATGCAACAACTTGTTGAAATCATTAAATCTGTAAGACAATCACGTGTAGAAGTAAATACGCCATTGTCTAAAGAAATACCTATTTTAATTCAAGCTAAAGATAAAGAAATTGAAACAACTTTATCACAAAACAAAGATTATTTAATCAAATTCTGTAATCCTAGTACCTTAAATATTAGCACTGACGTGGAAATTCCTGAGAAAGCAATGACATCAGTTGTAATTGCAGGTAAAGTGGTATTACCATTAGAAGGGCTAATTGATATGGATAAGGAAATCAGCCGTTTGGAAAAAGAATTAGCTAAACTTCAAAGCGAATTAGATAGAGTAGATAAAAAGCTCTCTAATGAAAACTTTGTAAGTAAAGCACCTGAAAAGGTTATAAATGAAGAAAAACGTAAAAAACAAGATTATCAAGAAAAATATGATGGTGTGAAGGCAAGAATTGAACAATTAAAAGCATAGGAGTTAGTAACAATGAATTACCTAGAGAGCTTGTATTGGATACACGAAAGAACTAAATTTGGCATCAAACCAGGTGTTAAACGTATGGAATGGATGCTAGCACAATTTAATAATCCTCAAAATAACATTAAGGGTATTCATGTAGGTGGCACAAATGGTAAAGGCTCTACAGTTGCTTACCTTAGAACAGCTTTAGTTGAAAATGGTTATGAAGTAGGTACATTTACGTCGCCGTTTATTGAAACATTTAATGAACGAATTAGTCTAAATGGTGTGCCAATATCAAATGACGCTATTGTAGAATTAGTATCACGTATTAAACCAGTAAGTGAAATGATGGAACGTGAAACAGATTTAGGTGTTGCAACTGAATTCGAAATAATCACAGCGATGATGTTTTTATATTTTGGTGAAATACATCCTGTTGATTTTGTCATTGTTGAGGCTGGATTGGGTATAAAGAACGATTCGACAAATGTCTTTACACCGGTTTTATCAATCTTAACTAGTATCGGTCTAGACCATACAGATATTTTAGGTGGTACTTATCTAGATATTGCTAGGGATAAAGGCGCGATTATAAAGCCTAACGTTCCAGTGATATATGCTGTTAAAAATGAAGATGCATTAAAATATGTTCGTGAACGCGCAATTGAACAACATGCAAAGCCAATTGAATTAGATAGAGAAATTGTTGTTGTATCGCAAAATGATGAATTTACTTACCGTTATAAAGATTATGAATTAGAAACAATCATTTTAAGCATGTTAGGTGAACATCAGAAACAAAATGCTGCATTAGCCATAACAGCTCTTATTGAATTAAATGAACAAGGATTAATTGAATTAGATTTCAATAAGATGATAGACGGTATTGAATCAGTTCGTTGGACTGGACGTATTGAGCAGGTGCATGACAAACCTTTAATCATTTTGGATGGCGCACATAATTCAGAGAGTATAGATGCTCTAATTGATACAATTAAACAGTACCATGATAAAGAAAAAGTAGATATTTTGTTCTCAGCAATAAACGGAAAACCGATTAACGAGATGGTCAAACATTTAAGTTTAATTGCGCATACGTTTTATGCAACTGAATTTGATTTTCCGAAAGCGTTACGCAAAGAAGAAATTGTAGGTAGTATTGAAAATGATGAAATACAATTAGTAGATGACTACGTTGAATTTATAAAAAATTATCAAGGTGATACATTAGTAATTACCGGTAGTCTGTATTTCATAAGTGAAGTTAAATCAAAATTAGACTTTGAAGCATTATAAAACTAAAACTAAAATAGCCATGAAGAATCTATTTAATCAATAGGTAGAGCTTCATGGTTATTTTTTATGCTCTAAATCGTATGTGTTTATAAGGTTCAATTTCTTGCCATTATTAATTTTGCCGTGCAGTAATGGGCTATTAAAGTATCCATCAATTATGCTTAGCAATATTGAAAAATTTAAATGAAAAAGAGGTTCAATTCTTGAAAAATAGTGTATATTTACATTTCGGTAATAAGTAACTATACTTTACGTAAGGAGGTTGTCATTTGGTAGTATTGTTATCTTATAGTTGCAGTTGTATCTTTAGTTTTCTATATCAATTTATATCTATAGAAGAAACGTCATTTGATTATTTACATAGAAGATCGAAATGTGATTATTGTAATTCATCACTCAAATGGTATGAATTAATGCCGATTATTAGTTTTTTATTATTAAAAGGGCGATGTCGAAACTGTCGAAAGCGTATTTCCCTAACACATTTCTTAGGGGAAACCTTTGCTTTAATACCTATCGTCTTTATTAAGTATGATTTCACATACGTAAATGCTACGCTATTTATAACTACATATGTTTTTCTGCTTATTTTTACTATGACCGATATCACTTCTTTAATGTTAGATTGTCGCTTAATTATAATTTATTGTATCGTTTCTCTCTCGTTAAGTATGATTTATCCAGTAGCTTTTATCATTATTAGTATGACCACGCATATATTCTACTTTTTATTTCGGGCATATATTGGTTATGGTGACGTTTTACTAATATCTGCACTTTCTTTGTTTTTCCCTCTCCAATTCACTATTTATGTCATTTTATTTACATTTGTCATTGCTGGTTTAGTTGCTTTAATTACCATGATATTTAAGCCGATTAAACTATTACCCCTTGTTCCATTTATATTTATTTCCTTTTTTATCAATTCACTTTTTTATAATGATATCCATCAATTTTTAGGAGGCGTATATTTTTGAAAATTAAAGAAATGGTAACTTCAGAAATGCCAAGAGAACGTTTGTTAAGCCATGGTGCAAAAAGTCTTTCGAATACAGAATTATTAGCTATATTAATTAACACCGGAAGAAAAGGATTCTCGAGCATAGACATTAGTAATGAACTGCTTAAATCTGCTTCGAATCTGAATGAATTGAAAAAATCTTCAATTAACGATTTGATAAAAGTTAAAGGGATTGGATTACAAAAAGCAATTACTTTAAAAGCAGCATTTGAGTTAGGGGAAAGGATGGGGAGAAGAGCTGAAAATAATCGTATAAAAATAACGCAACCAAGTGATGTTGCTGATTATATGATTCCAACAATGAAAGATTTAACACAAGAACATTTTGTCATTTTATTGTTAAATTCAAAAAATGTAGTGATTAAAGAAACCTGTGTTTTTAAAGGTACATTAAATAGTTCGATTGTACATCCACGTGAAATTTTTAGTATTGCGGTGAGAGAAAATGCCAATGCAATCATCGCAGTTCATAATCATCCATCCGGTGATGTAACGCCCTCACAAGAAGATATCATAACAACAATGAGGTTGAAGGAGTGTGGTTTGATTTTAGGGATAGATTTATTGGATCATATTATAATCGGTGATAATAGATTTACCAGTCTTGTAGAAGCGGGTTACTTTGATGAAAATGATTGAAGTTGATAGAATTAATGACGTATCTTGTGTATAATACCTACGAAGTACTTTCATTGGAGGAAAAATAGTGACTCTATTTATTATTATCGGGGTTCTCGTGCCAATGGTTTATACCATGCAGTTAAATATTAAAAATGAACCTGTAACAAAGCGCAATCTTTTAATAACATTAGCTTTATCTACGTTAGGTATTTTAGTAACCGCGTTAGCAGGTGTAATCGTTACGAAACAAGCTTTTCCTTTATTAAGTGTAGCAATTGGCTCAATTTTTACTGGAATCGTTTGGGGCCTTTTACTAAGTGGTAGCTACGCGCTGATACGATTTTTATCTAACGCATTTGGGCGTAAGTAATAGTAATCTGTTCATCAAGTAGTATCCGTGCTTGAAAACAAATTAAAACTCCTAATGTGGAACTAGTTAAAAAATTCTAAACTAGTACATTAGGAGTTTTGTTATGCAGAATAAATTTAATTGTTAAATTGAAAGTGCGGTAAAAATCCACTATTTATTTGAAAAAAATCGAGCAACCAAATTAAACCTTGATATCCTAAGTAAATACATAATAAAACAAGTCCGACATAAATTAAAAATCGCAAAATAGAAAGTCCAACTCTAAAAAGGAGGATGACTAATAGTGCTATTAAAATAATTGTTAGTATACTCAATGCTACAAACCTCCTAATACGCTTTTAAATCATAACAAAATTATAAGCTATTTTAAATGAACGTGCATCAGTCCTAAGATATATCATGATTAAGGCTGAAGACTGAGGAAAATATACATAATAAAATATATAATTAGATGAAGACATTGGAGGCGAACTATGAGATTGATATTTAGTATGATTAAAAACATTATAGCAGTAATAGCAATTGTGATAATTGTTTATATCGCCTTGAAATACGCACCTTTTTTAAAAGAACAAGATTGGAATCCTGTAAATCACGATAATGATCAAATGAATCAAGTTACGCAACCCACTAATGATGCCCAACATGTTTATGTAAGTGGTGAGAAATATTCATTAAAAGAAAATGATTTAATAAAGAATGTACCATTAAGCCAAATTAAAAATGTATTTAAAATGATAGATAAACAAGAGTTTATGGCTGTGTCTGGAATGAATCGCATGGCTTATAATGATCAATATATTATAGGTCAAAGAGGAGACGAATTTATTCTTTATAAATTTGGAGATGAGTCAATGCGTGTTTACAATACTGAATTTGAAATGCAACAAGACTTAAATGAATTAGGGCAAAATTTACAACTAAAACCTGAAAATGCTTATCAATAGGAAATTATTGCATAAGAAATATATTTTAGTTATCCTGTCACTAGAATAAATTTAAAAGGTTGGTGTAGTTCAAATGGCAGAACAATCAAAACAGAAACAAGCTAATGAACAACAAAAGGCCCAGAACTTATTCGCACGTTGGAGACAACTTCAGAATTCGAACAGTGAATCCTCGAACGATACAAACAAATAATTTTAAAATTTAAATCGATTATTTAAACTACTAGTGACTGGAATGTTTGCTAGTAGTTTTTTTGTTTTTAAAATGCCACAAATTTTTTACGGAGTTGTTCATTTTCAAAGTAATTCGTAGTTAGTGCTTTATTTCATAATGGGAGTAATATAAAATAGAAAAGGATATACAATATTTTGACATAATAGAGGTGT
Source organism: Staphylococcus sp. EG-SA-15 (assembly GCF_017151895.1). Classification (NCBI taxonomy): domain Bacteria; kingdom Bacillati; phylum Bacillota; class Bacilli; order Caryophanales; family Staphylococcaceae; genus Staphylococcus; species Staphylococcus sp. EG-SA-15. Next base: position 10,566 of record NZ_JACVZN010000011.1, read on the forward strand.
TCTGGGTGCTTAAGTTTTTTAAAAATAACAAATTAATTGTTGTTTTATGTGCAATTATCGTTTTTATTGCATTAATTGGGCTGTCCATACGTTCACAATCTCAATCACCTCCTGAACAATATATAGGTGATTCTGTGTCTTTTGGACAACGAGTTGTGAGTTATCCAGTTAATTTTGTTGCTGGTACGATTGGGGACTTTTTTAAAAAAGGAGATTCTAAAGAATCTAAAAATAAGATTAGCCAGTTAGAATCTAAGAACCAACAATTAGAAGCGGAAAATGAAAAATTAAAAAAAGAGCTTGATTTAAAAGATATTTCAAAATTTGATCCTATTTCTACTACAGTTTTAGCAAGAAATCCGGATCAGTGGATGAATACAATTGTAATTGATAAGGGATCTAAATCAGGTATAACTTCAAATATGGCTGTGATGACATCACAAGGTTTTGTTGGAAGAGTTACTAAAGTTAATAAATTTTCTTCACAAGTTGATTTAATCTCAACTAATACACGTGCGGGTAAATTATCTGTAAATATACAACACGGTTCTAAAAATATATTTGGTTTAATTGATCGTTATGATGAAAAGAACTCAGAACTTGTAATTAGTGACATTAATAATAGAGATAATATCTCAAAAGGTGATAAAGTCGTTACAAGTGGATTAGCTGATCAACTACCAAGTAATTTATATATAGGAGAAGTGACTAAGGTTCAAAATGATCAATACGGCTTAGCTAAAGAAGTTAGGGTTAAGACTGGTGCAGACTTAACAGATTTGAGTCATGTTTATGTTGCAAAAAGAGATCCTAAAACAATTCCTGATGATGAAAGCAGGGATAAATAATGCGTACACTGTATTATTTTTTGATAGGTATTTTACTATTTTATATAGATACTGCAATTGGGCTTCTTATTCCAATGCACATAGGTAAGTTTGAACTTGTATTTGTACCACACCTTACATTTATGTATATTTTAATGATGGTAGTGTATCGTGGCTTTGGCGTATCATTATTGCTCAGCATATTTTTAGGCGTAATGACTGATGTATACTTTGGTAGTATTTATGGAGTGTACTTATTTGGCTATATATTGTTTTTAGCACTTATAGATCGATTCTTTAAAATTTTTTACAAAGATCATTCGATGTTATTCATTATTATATTAGCCAGCACCTTATTATTAGAAGTCTATGTGGCATTAATATACGGTATGTTAGGATTCATTCAATTTGATATTATTCATTTTGTAGTCTTTAGATTATTGCCAACATTAATTATGAATTTTGTACTGTTGATTATGCTTTATCCGTTGATTATAAAGTTCCTTAAAAAAACAAACAATGACATTGACATGAAACGTCGTCAATGGTAAGATGCAATAGTTGAGTAGTTATAAGTAGCTACATACAACCGCTCAAATATAGGTTCAAGAACATTTTTAATGAAGAAAGCGATTGTCAATCAAGGCGTTGAAGGAAGAAACGAGAAGAGTTTATGTTTATAAATGACTCGAGTTGCGACCGAAACAACATAGAGTGCAAACGCTTGACTCAATAACGAAATGTCACCTATGTATGGCGTGACTTATTATACAGGAGGTGCAAAGTATGTTTGCTATTATTGAAACAGGTGGAAAACAAATCAAAGTAGAAGAAGGTCAAGAAATTTTCGTTGAAAAATTAGACGTAAACGAAGGAGATACTTTTACATTTGATAAAGTATTATTTGTAGGTGGAGATTCAGTTAAAGTTGGAGCGCCAACAGTTGAAGGTGCAACAGTTACTGCTACTGTTAATAAACAAGGTCGCGGTAAAAAAATTACTGTATTCACATACAAACGTCGTAAAAATTCAAAACGTAAAAAAGGCCATCGTCAACCATACACTAAATTAACAATCGATAAAATCAACGCGTAATTATTATGATTACTGTTGATATTACAGTTAATGATGAAGGCAAAGTAACAGACGTTATTATGGATGGCCATGCTGACCATGGTGAATATGGTCATGATATCGTTTGTGCTGGAGCTTCAGCTGTATTGTTTGGTAGTGTTAATGCGATTATAGGATTGACATCTGAGAGACCAGATATCAATTATGACGACAATGGTGGTCATTTTCATATAAGAAGCGTTGATACAAATAACGATGAAGCGCAACTAATTCTTCAAACAATGCTTGTGTCTTTACAAACTATTGAAGAAGAATATAATGAGAATATTAGATTAAATTATAAGTGAGGTGCATTCCGATGTTAAAATTAAACTTACAATTCTTCGCATCTAAAAAAGGGGTAAGTTCTACAAAAAACGGACGTGACTCTGAATCAAAACGCTTAGGTGCTAAACGTGCTGACGGTCAATTCGTAACAGGTGGTTCAATTTTATATCGCCAACGTGGTACTAAAATTTACCCTGGTGAAAATGTAGGTCGTGGTGGCGATGATACATTATTCGCTAAAATCGACGGCGTTGTTAAATTCGAACGTAAAGGTCGCGACAAAAAACAAGTTTCTGTATATGCAGTAGCTGAATAATTTTGTCTAGTTAACACCAGAAGTGAATCTTCTGGTGTTTTTTACTTTTTATAAAACGTTTTTCATTATTATTTTCATTATGTTATTAAAAAATGGGAATTTTAGACGTTATACTAAATGTGCAACTGCATAAGAGCCCCTAATTATTTACAATATATAAGGGGGCTAAGGAATACAGTTGCAGCGTTTAAAGAATAAACTGTACCATAATTGGTGCTGAGAAATATAAGTATTTTAAAGCAAAGATTTATAAAAGCAACTGCATAAGAGCCCCTAATCGCTAAACTATAAGGGGACAAAAGAATACAGTTGCAGTATAAAAAGCAAAAAAAGTATCATATTTGGTAC
>NZ_JACVZN010000011.1:13554-74551 GCF_017151895.1 Staphylococcus sp. EG-SA-15
CTTAAAAGCAACTGCATAAGAGCCCCTAATCGCTAAACTATAAGGGGACAAAAGAATACAGTTGCAGTATAAAAAGCAAAAAAAGTATCATATTTGGTATTCGGAAATATCAGCAATTTGAGTAAAGTAAATTTAAAAGCAACTGCATAAGAGCCCCTAATTATTTACAATATATAAGGGGCTCTAATATGCTATAATTATTGGGAAAATGAAAATTATATGTAAAAGAGGTGAGATATATGTTTGTCGATCAAGTCAAAATATCTCTTAAAGCCGGTGATGGTGGTAATGGTATTACCGCATACAGAAGAGAAAAATATGTACCATTTGGTGGACCAGCTGGCGGTGACGGTGGTAAAGGTGCTTCAGTCGTATTTGAAGTGGATGAAGGTTTAAGAACGTTATTAGATTTTAGATATCAACGTCATTTTAAAGCAAGCAAAGGTGAAAATGGCCAAAGTAGTAATATGCATGGTAAAAATGCGGAAGATTTAGTATTAAAAGTTCCACCTGGTACAATTATTAAAAATGTTGAAACAGACGAAGTGTTAGCAGATCTTGTTGAAGATGGTCAAAGAGCTGTAGTAGCGAAGGGCGGTCGAGGTGGCCGAGGTAATTCACGTTTTGCAACACCTAGAAACCCTGCACCTGACTTCAGTGAAAAAGGTGAACCAGGTGAGGAATTAGATGTATCTTTAGAATTGAAATTATTAGCTGATGTAGGATTAGTAGGTTTCCCTAGTGTGGGTAAATCGACTTTATTATCTATCGTTTCAAAAGCTAAGCCTAAAATTGGGGCATATCATTTTACAACGATTAAACCAAATCTAGGTGTTGTTTCAACACCTGATCAACGTAGTTTTGTTATGGCAGATTTACCAGGTTTAATTGAAGGTGCATCTGATGGCGTTGGATTAGGACATCAATTTTTAAGACATGTAGAGAGAACAAAAGTTATTGTTCACATGATTGATATGAGTGGTTCTGAAGGTAGAGAACCTATTGAAGATTATAAAGTTATTAATCAAGAATTAGCCGCGTACGAGCAACGTTTAGAAGATAGACCTCAAATCGTAGTAGCTAACAAGATGGATTTACCTGAATCACAAGATAATTTAAACTTGTTTAAAGAAGAAATTGGCGAAGATGTGCCAGTTATTCCAGTTTCAACAATAACGCGTGATAATATTGATCAATTATTATATGCAATAGCAGATAAATTAGAAGAATATAAAGATGTTGACTTCACAGTTGAAGAAGAGGAGTCAGTTGGCATTAACCGAGTATTATATAAACATACACCGTCACAAGATAAATTTACAATTTCAAGAGATGATGATGGTGCTTATGTGGTAAGTGGTAATGCTATTGAAAGAATGTTTAAAATGACTGACTTTAACAGTGATCCAGCAGTACGTCGATTTGCTCGTCAAATGCGTTCGATGGGTATTGATGATGCGCTTAGAGAACGTGGTTGTAAAAATGGTGATATCGTTAGAATTCTTGGCGGAGAATTTGAATTCGTTGAATAGGAGCGTAACATGATGGACAATAAAGATTATAAAAAGTTTTATTTAATTAGAGAAGATGTCTTGCCTGAATCCGTGGTTAAAACATTGAAGATTAAAGATGCCTTAAAAAGTGATCCGACATTGTCCATTTATGATGCCGTTAAACAGTTTGATCTATCTAGAAGTGCTTTTTATAAATATAGAGAAACGATATTTCCAGTAGACGATAAAATGCTTGACCATCGAGAATTTACATTAATTTTATATGTAACTGATATTGTGGGTATGTTGGCACGTGTACTAGATGTTATATCAAAGTTAGAACTATCTGTATTAACGATTCATCAAAGTATTCCAATGGAAGAAAAAGCAACAATAACATTATCACTGAATGCTAAATCTAAAGAAACTTCAGTAGAAGATGTTATTGGCGCTTTGAGAAATTTAGATTATGTATCAAAAGTAGAATTAATTAGTATGAGTATGTAAGGATGTGCCTATAATGTACGCGTATGTCAAAGGTAAGTTAACACATTTATATCCTACACACGTAGTTGTTGAAACTGCTGGTGTTGGTTATGAAATTCAAACACCAAATTCTTATCGTTTTCAAAAGCATTTAGATCATGAAGTTTTAATTCATACATCTTTAATTGTTCGTGAAGATGCACAATTATTGTATGGATTTAGTAGTGAAGAAGAGAAAGATATGTTCTTGAGTTTAATTAAAGTTACTGGTATTGGTCCGAAATCAGCTTTAGCTATTTTAGCGACAAGTACGCCTAATGAAGTAAAACGTGCCATTGAAAATGAAAATGATACGTATTTAACTAAATTCCCAGGAATTGGTAAGAAAACGGCAAGACAGATTGTCTTAGATTTAAAAGGTAAAGTGAAAATTACTGAAGAAGATAGCGATTCATTATTACAAGTAGACGCTACTTCGACGGTGCAAGATCAATTCGTGCAAGAAGCAATGTTAGCGTTAGAAGCATTAGGTTATTCTAAACGAGAGCTTGCAAAAGTTGAGAAAACGTTAAATAAAAATAAATATGACTCAGTTGATGAAGCTGTTAAGGCAGGTCTTCAATTAGTTGTATCTTAATTTTAAATAGATTAATAGGGGAAGTGTTGTCATGAATGAGCGTATGGTTGATCAATCAATGCATAGTGAAGAAACTGATTTCGAATTGTCGCTTAGACCTACGAGATTACGACAATATATTGGTCAAAATTCAATAAAAAGTAATTTAGAAGTATTTATTAAAGCGGCTAAACTTCGTCATGAACCATTAGATCATGTATTGCTTTTTGGCCCCCCTGGATTAGGTAAGACAACATTATCTAATATCATTGCCAATGAAATGGAAGTTAATATACGTACAGTATCAGGGCCTTCATTAGAAAGACCTGGTGATTTGGCTGCAATTTTATCAGGACTTCAACCTGGAGATGTTTTGTTTATTGATGAAATACACAGACTGAGTAGTGTTGTTGAAGAAGTGTTATACCCTGCAATGGAAGATTTCTTTTTAGATATTATCATTGGTAAAGGCGATGAGGCTAGAAGTATCCGTATCGACTTACCTCCATTCACTTTGGTAGGTGCAACAACGCGAGCTGGCAGCTTAACAGGTCCACTAAGGGATCGATTTGGTGTGCACTTAAGATTAGAATATTATAATGAATCAGATTTAAAAGAAATCATTATTAGAACAGCTGAGGTTTTAGGCACAGGTATTGATGAAGAAAGTGCCATTGAACTTGCTAAACGTTCTAGAGGGACTCCAAGAGTAGCAAATCGACTATTGAAGCGGGTAAGAGACTTCCAGCAAGTGAATGAAGATGAACAAATATACATTGAAACAACGAAGCACGCATTAGGTTTACTTCAAGTTGATCAACACGGACTAGATTACATTGATCATAAAATGATGAACTGTATTATTAAGCAGTATAATGGTGGACCTGTTGGTTTAGATACGATTGCCGTAACAATTGGTGAAGAACGTATTACAATTGAGGACGTTTATGAGCCATTTCTTATTCAGAAAGGCTTTTTAGAACGTACGCCACGTGGCAGAAAAGCAACACCATTAGCTTATGAACATTTTGCAAAGTCGAATGAGGAGAGAGAATAACGTGAATATTGAAGAATTTGACTATGACTTACCAGAATCATTAATTGCTCAAACGCCTTTAAAAGATCGTGATCATAGTCGTTTATTAGTCATGGATAGAGAAACTGGTGAAATGAAACATTTACATTTCAAAGATATCATTGAGTATTTTAGACCTGGTGATACATTAGTGCTTAACGATACGCGAGTAATGCCAGCTAGACTTTTTGGTTTAAAAGAAGAAACTGGTGCAAAAGTTGAAATGTTAATGTTAACTCAAATTGAAGGTAATGATTGGGAAGTCTTACTGAAACCAGCTAAGCGTATTAAAGTTGGTAATAAATTGAATTTTGGTAATGGCAAAATTATAGCTGAATGCATAAAAGAAATGGATCAAGGTGGACGCATCATGCGTTTACATTATGAAGGTATTTTACAAGAAAGATTAGATGAATTAGGGGAAATGCCACTGCCACCATACATCAAAGAACGTTTAGATGATCCAGATCGTTATCAAACAGTTTACGCTAAAGAAAGTGGTTCAGCGGCAGCACCAACAGCAGGATTACATTTTACTGATGAGTTATTAACTGAAATTAAAAATAAAGGTGTTAATATCGCATTTGTTACATTACATGTTGGGTTAGGTACGTTTAGACCGGTGAGCGTCGATGATGTGAATGACCACGAAATGCATAGTGAATATTATCAAATGACACAAGAAACAGCTGATTTATTAAATGATACTAAGTCCAAAGGACATCGCATTATATCAGTTGGTACAACTTCAACACGTACACTTGAAACAATTCGACGCGATCATGATAAATTTGTTGAAACGAGTGGCTGGACTAATATATTTATTTATCCAGGATTTGATTTTAAAGCAATTGATGGCCAGATTACTAATTTTCATTTACCAAAATCAACATTAGTTATGCTAGTATCAGCGTTTAGTACTCGTGAAAATGTTCTGAATGCTTATAAAACGGCAGTAAATTTAGAATATAGATTCTTTAGTTTTGGCGATGCAATGTTAATTATATAAAAAGAATGTGAGGATTTTGAATATGCCTGCAGTAACATACGAACACATTAAAACTTGTAAACAATCAGGTGCGCGTTTAGGTATCGTGCACACACCACACGGTTCATTTGAAACACCTATGTTTATGCCAGTTGGTACTAAAGCAACCGTTAAAACAATGAGTCCAGAAGAGTTAAGACAAATTGAAGCAAAAATCATTTTGGGCAACACATATCATTTGTGGTTACAACCCGGAAATGATATTATCAAACACGCTGGGGGATTACATAAATTCATGAATTGGGATGGTCCGATTCTTACAGATTCAGGCGGTTTCCAAGTGTTTAGTTTAAGTAATTTACGTAAAATTACAGAAGAAGGCGTGGAATTTAGACATCATACTAATGGGTCTAAATTATTTTTGAGTCCTGAGAAATCAATGCAAATTCAAAATGATTTAGGTTCTGATATTATGATGGCATTTGATGAATGTCCACCGATGCCGGCTGAATATGATTATGTAAAAAAATCTATTGAACGTACAACACGTTGGGCGAAACGATGTCTAGATGCACACCAAAGACCTGAAGATCAAGCATTGTTCGGCATTATACAAGGTGGCGAATATGAAGATTTAAGAGAACAAAGTGCAAAGGATTTAGTAGAATTAGATTTTCCTGGTTATGCAATCGGCGGTTTGTCAGTTGGTGAACCTAAACCGGTTATGTATAAAATGGTTGAACATACAGAGCAGTTTATGCCTAAAGATAAACCAAGATATTTAATGGGTGTAGGATCTCCAGATGCGTTAATCGAATGTAGTATTCGCGGCATGGATATGTTTGATTGTGTCTTACCGACACGTATTGCCAGAAATGGTACTTGTATGACATCGCAAGGTCGTTTAGTTATTAAAAATGCAAAATTTGCAGATGATTTAAGACCGTTAGATGAGAATTGTGACTGTTATACATGTCAAAACTATTCAAGAGCGTATATACGTCATTTAATCAAGGCAGAGGAAACTTTTGGTATTCGTCTTACTACTATTCATAATTTACATTTTCTGCTAAAATTAATGGAAGATATAAGACAAGCCATTCGAGAAGATCGTCTTTTAGATTTCAAAGAAGAATTCTTCGAGCAATATGGATTAAATGTTGAGAACCCAAAAAACTTTTAAGCAAGAGGAGCGTATAAAATGCAATTTTCATTACTAATATATATAGTCGTAATTTTTGCGGTTATGTATTTCTTGATGATCAGACCACAACAAAAACGTGCGAAACAGCATCGTGAGTTGATTAATAACATTCAATCTGGTCAAAGAATTACAACTATTGGTGGTATTAAAGGTACTGTTAAAGCAGTAGATGAAACAACTGTTGTTATTACAGTTAATGGTCATGGTACTGAATTAACTTTCGAAAAACCTGCTATTAAACAAGTTGACCCTTCATAATGAGAAGTGGTATTAAAAAGGATGAAACGAATAGCGTTTCATCCTTTTTAAGTTATAAGTAGTATGTAGAATAGCTTATTTTTATTCCAAAAAAAGAAATTGTGATACATAATAATTGTTAAATTTAAATTAAATATATCTATGATTATTTTTACTCCCTGCTCTAGTATGTTAATATGTATAAGGCTAATAAATTTTGTAAGAAAGATTTAACTTGCGTTATAAAATAGTATTCAAGTATTCTAAATACATACGTAAATAATGAGGTGTTCATGTGAAGAAAAGTAGTAGAATAATTGCGTTCTTGCTTTTAGTCGTATTGTTGTTTGCCGGAATGGCTGCAACTTATAAAAGTGTTATAAAGAATGTCAATTTAGGACTTGATTTGCAAGGTGGATTTGAGGTGCTTTATCAAGTCGATCCTTTAAATAAAGGCGACAAAATAGATAAAAAAGCCTTACAATCAACAGCGCAAACATTAGAAAATCGTGTTAACGTTTTAGGTGTTTCGGAACCTAAAATTCAAGTTGAAGAACCTAATAGAATTAGAGTTCAACTTGCTGGTGTAACAGACCAGAATGAAGCACGTAAAATTTTATCTTCTCAAGCTAATTTAACAATTCGCGATGCAGAAGATAAAGTAAAATTAAGCGGTTCTGATATTAAACAGGGATCTGCCAAACAAGAATTTAAACAGGAAACAAACCAGCCTACAGTTACTTTTAAAGTAAAAGACAAAAACAAATTTAAAAAAGTAACGGAAGAAATCTCTAAGAAACGTGATAATGTCATGGTTGTTTGGTTAGATTTCAAAAAAGGTGACAGCTATAAAAAAGAAGCACAAAAGAAAAACCCTAAATTTATTTCTGCAGCAAGTGTTGATCAACCAATCAATTCTGATAGCGTAGAAATCTCGGGTGGATTTAAAGGACAAGAAGGCGTTAAAAAAGCAAAACAAATCGCCGAATTGTTAAATGCAGGTTCTTTACCAGTTGACTTGAAAGAAATTTATTCAAACTCAGTAGGTGCCCAATTTGGTCAAGATGCATTAGATAAAACTGTGTTTGCATCGTTTATTGGTGTAGCATTAATTTATTTATTCATGCTTGGATTCTACCGATTACCTGGTTTAGTAGCGATTATTGCATTGACAACTTATATCTATCTAACGTTAGTAGCATTTAATTTCATTTCCGGGGTTCTAACTTTACCAGGATTAGCGGCGTTGGTATTAGGTGTAGGTATGGCTGTAGATGCCAATATTATCATGTATGAGCGTATTAAGGATGAACTTCGAATAGGTAGAACGATAAAGCAAGCCTTTTCTAAAGCAAACAAAAGTTCATTCCTAACAATTTTTGATTCTAACTTAACAACAGTTATCGCCGCAGCAGTATTATTCTTCTTCGGTGAAAGTTCAGTTAAAGGTTTCGCGACAATGTTATTATTAGGTATTCTAATGATCTTTGTTACAGCCGTGTTCTTATCAAGATTCTTATTATCATTACTTGTTTCATCAAATATATTCAAAAATCAATTTTGGTTATTTGGTGTTAAAAAGAATAAACGACATGATATTAATGAAGGTGTAGATGTTCATGACCTTAAAACTTCATTCGAGAAATGGAATTTTGTTAAATTAGCTAAGCCATTAATTGGAGTAAGTATTTTAATTGTAGTTGTCGGTTTAGTTATTCTTTATATCTTCAAGTTAAACTTAGGAATTGATTTCTCAAGTGGTACACGTGTAGATTTCCAATCTAAACAAGCAATTACTCAACAAAAGGTTGAGCAAGTTGTAAAAGATAGTGGACTTAAAGCGGATCAAATTCAAATCAATGGTAAAGATAATAAAGTAGCAACTGTTCAATTTAAAGACGATTTAACGCGTGCTCAAGATAATAAATTGAGTGATAATATTAAATCGAAATTCGGTGACACACCTCAAATTAATACTGTATCACCAATTATTGGACAGGAATTAGCAAAAAATGCAATGCTTGCATTAATCTATGCATCGATAGGTATCATCATCTATGTATCATTACGATTTGAATGGCGCATGGGTCTTTCATCTGTATTGGCATTATTACATGATGTATTCATTATAGTAGCGATTTTCAGTTTATTTAGAATTGAAGTAGATTTAACATTTATCGCCGCTGTATTAACAATTGTCGGTTATTCAATTAATGATACAATCGTAACGTTTGACCGTGTACGTGAAAACTTACAAAAGGTTAAAGTGATTACGACAACAGAACAAATTGATGATATCGTTAATAGATCAATTAGACAGACAATGACGCGTTCAATTAATACAGTATTAACAGTTATTGTAGTAGTAGTTGCTATACTATTCTTCGGTGCTCCTACGATATTCAACTTTACTTTAGCATTATTTATCGGATTGATTTCTGGTGTATTCTCTTCAATCTTCATTGCCGTTCCGCTATGGGGAATAATGAAAAAACGTCAGTTGAAAAAATCGCCGAAACACAAATTAGTTGTATATAAAGAAAAGAAATCGAACGATGAAAAGATTTTAGTTTAAAATGAATTAAGCGGTATGTGAAACAATAAAGAGTTCACATACCGCTTTTTACTTTATTTAAATTTAACAAAATATATATAAATAAGTTCCCGCATTCATTTTTAAAAAATGGTATAATTAAAGTCTTGATTATTTAGATAAGTGCTTTTTATTTAAAGTAATTTTAGATATAATGTCTTTTGGAAATGAGGCGTAAATATATATGATTAAACCGAAGTATAAGTGGAAATTAACTAAACCAGCTGAATACATAAGTGATGAATTAACATCAAAATTAAAGTTAACGCCAATCGTAAAAAAAATATTAGAAAGTAAATCGATTATTGATGAACAAGCAATAGAATCCATCATTTCAGATACAGATATCAATCATGATGCACTGCAATTGAGCGATATGACTAAGACTATTGAAAGAATTAAAAGAGCGATAGCGAATGATGAGAAAATCCTAGTTTATGGTGATTACGATGCCGACGGTGTTACCTCAACTACAATTTTAGTGACAACATTACAACTTTTAGGTGCACAAGTAGGATGGCATATTCCTAACCGCTTTACCGAAGGATATGGACCAAACGAACTAGCATTTAGAAATGCTCATGATGAAGGCATAACATTAATCATAACTGTTGATAATGGCATACAAGGTCATAATGAAATTAAAATGGTTCAAGATTTAGGAGTTGATGTCATTGTAACTGATCATCATGAAATTGGTAGTACATTACCAGAAGCATATGCAATCGTACATCCAATGCATCCATCGTTTAATTATCCGTTCCAACAATTGTGTGGTGCAGGTGTTGCGTATAAATTAGCACAAGCATTGATTGAAAATGTACCTGATTATTTTAAAGCATTAGTTGCGATAGGTACCATTGCGGATTTAGTATCCTTAACTGATGAAAATCGATCATTAGTGAAACAAGGATTAAAAGTCTTGAATGATCAATGTCCGACCTCTGTTAAAGCATTGCTAAAAGAAGCGGGATACAATGACAATATTGATGAAGAAACAATTGGTTTTATTATTGGACCTAGACTTAATGCTGTAGGTCGTTTAGATGACGCATCATTAGCTTGCGAATTGTTGATGACTGACGACGAAGAAGAAGCTGCATTTTTAGCAGAACAAGTTGAACATTTTAACCGTGAAAGAAAAGATATTGTAGCAACTATCACAGAAGAAGCAATGGCTATGGCAGAAACGAAAGTTAAAAAGGGAGATTTATTTTTACTTTTAGCAAAAGAAAATTGGCATGAAGGTGTCTTAGGTATTGTTGCTTCGAAAATTGTCGAAACATTTGCTTTGCCAACATTAATTTTAAATATTGATAGGGAGCAAAATCATGCAAAAGGTTCCGCCAGATCAATTGATCAAGTGTCGATGTTTGAAATACTATCAGCACATCAAGAGTTAATCGCTAAATTTGGCGGCCATCATATGGCTGCAGGTATGACGATGGATATTGAAAATATAGAATCGTTAGCTGAAGGTTTAAATAAATGGATGAAAGAATTATCTAAAACAACTTCGTTAGATCCCGTAAAGCAAGTAGATGTATTATTAACAGAAAATGATATAACGATTAAAAATATTCGTGATATGAATCGTTTAAGACCCTTCGGAACAGATTTTTCTAGACCTATTTTTGAAATGGATGATTTATCAGTTTCTTCAGTTAAGGCGATAGGTCAACAAAAAAATCATCTAAAATTGACACTTGGTGAAAGTAATATCGCCGCGCTATTTTGGCAAAATGGTCACTTAGAACCTGAGTTACAAGATGAACAGCCAATTAATATATTAGGATCTGTTCAAATCAACGAATGGAATGGTAATCAATCACCGCAATTAATTATTCAAGATATTGCGATGAATGAACAGCAAATATTAGATTATAGAAGTAAGCGAAAAAGTTTACCTTTTACAGAAAATGATGAAAATATTGTCGTGCTTATTCATCCTAAAAGTGATAAAGTAAATGCGAATGAATATTATTATGGTGAAGAAATTAAACAACAAACTGATAAAGTAGTATTAAGAGATTTACCAACGTCAATGGAAGACTTGTCTAATTCCTTGCAACAACTGCAATTTTCTCAACTTTATATAGTTTTGCAACATAATCATTCGATTTACTTCGATGGTATACCTAATATGGATATTTTTAAAAAGTGTTATAAAGCATTAATAACTAAACAAGAAACAAATATCCAGAAAGAGGGTATGTTATTGTGTCAACATTTAAGTGTGAAACCAGATACACTTAAATTCATGTTGAAAGTTTTCTTAGACTTAAAATTTGTAACACAAGAAGATGGTTTAATTCGAATCAATCAACAACCTGATAAAAGATCGATTGATTCCAGCAAAGTATATCAATTAAGACAACAACGTATGGATGTTGAAAAGCAATTATTATATCAAGATTTTTCAGAAATAAAAAATTGGATAAAGTCACAATTGTCGTGAGCAATTTAGGAGGAAATATTAATGGATTTAAAGCAATACGTATCAGAAGTTCAAGATTGGCCGAAACCAGGTGTTAGTTTCAAGGATATTACTACAATTATGGATAATGGTGAAGCATATGGCTATGCAACAGATAAAATTGTAGAATACGCAAAAGACAGAGATGTTGATATCGTTGTAGGACCTGAAGCGCGTGGCTTTATCATTGGCTGTCCTGTAGCTTATTCAATGGGGATTGGCTTTGCACCTGTTAGAAAAGAAGGGAAATTACCTCGTGAAGTCATTCGTTATGAGTATGACCTAGAATATGGTACAAATGTTTTAACAATGCACAAAGATGCAATTAAACCAGGTCAACGTGTGTTAATTACAGATGATTTATTAGCTACTGGTGGTACGATTGAAGCAGCAATAAAATTAGTTGAAAAATTAGGCGGTATCGTAGTAGGTATTGCATTTATAATTGAATTGAAATATTTAAATGGTATTGAAAAAATTAAAGATTACGATGTTATGAGTTTAATCTCATACGACGAATAATAAATAATATAATTTTATCAAATGAAATCCTTCATCAAATGTATAAGAACCCATGACTTAATTAAAAAAGTTGTTTAAGTTTTCTTAACATGAGATGTTAGGATTTTTTATTTACTGAAAATGTTAGATGATTGAGCATTATACCTTAATAACATCGTTTATTTATTTCATAAATTGTAGTATCATAGAACTAATATTTAAAAAATGAAACAGTAGATTTAGGTCGAATTTTTGTAAAAGTTTTAAAAGTAGGAATAGTATACAAATTAAACTCGCTCAAGTAAAATTAATATTACGATTAATGACGACAGGATAAATATTTATCGTCGACGGACGTATGATTGGTGTGGGACAAATACTATTCAACAAGAGTACCTAAATCATTGTTTAAGGCGAAGTAATAAATATGAATGGGGTGTATCATATAATGAACAACGAATATCCATATAGTGCAGACGAAGTTCTTCACAAAGCAAAATCATATTTGTCAGCAGATGAATATGAGTATGTTTTAAAAAGCTATCATATTGCTTATGAAGCACATAAAGGTCAGTTCCGAAAAAACGGATTACCATACATTATGCATCCTATACAAGTTGCAGGTATTTTAACAGAAATGCGATTAGACGGACCGACGATTGTCGCAGGTTTTTTGCATGATGTAATTGAAGATACACCGTATACATTTGAAGATGTAAAAGAAATGTTCAATGAAGAAGTTGCTCGAATTGTTGATGGTGTGACGAAGCTTAAAAAAGTAAAATACCGCTCAAAAGAAGAACAACAAGCTGAAAATCATCGCAAGTTATTTATTGCGATTGCCAAAGATGTACGCGTAATTTTGGTGAAATTAGCAGACAGATTACATAATATGCGTACCTTGAAAGCCATGCCGCGCGAAAAACAAATTAGAATTTCTCGAGAAACATTAGAAATTTATGCACCATTAGCACATCGTCTTGGTATTAATACAATCAAATGGGAACTAGAAGATACGGCTCTTCGTTATATTGATAATGTGCAATATTTTAGAATAGTCAATTTAATGAAGAAGAAACGTAGTGAACGTGAAGCGTATATCGAAACGGCTATTGATAGAATACGTACTGAAATGGACCGAATGAATATCGAAGGCGATATAAATGGTAGACCTAAACATATTTACAGTATTTATCGGAAAATGATGAAGCAGAAAAAACAATTTGATCAAATTTTTGATTTGTTGGCGATACGTGTTATTGTCAATTCTATTAATGATTGTTATGCGATACTTGGGTTGGTGCATACGTTATGGAAACCGATGCCAGGACGTTTTAAAGATTATATTGCAATGCCTAAACAAAATTTGTATCAGTCATTGCATACTACAGTAGTAGGCCCAAATGGAGACCCGCTCGAAATCCAAATACGAACGTTTGATATGCACGAAATTGCTGAGCATGGTGTTGCAGCACACTGGGCTTACAAAGAAGGTAAAAAAGTAAGTGAAAAAGATCAAACTTATCAAAATAAGTTAAATTGGTTAAAAGAATTAGCTGAAGCGGATCATACATCGTCTGACGCTCAAGAATTTATGGAAACCTTAAAATATGACTTACAGAGTGACAAAGTATACGCATTTACCCCAGCGAGTGATGTTATTGAGTTGCCATATGGTGCTGTGCCGATTGATTTTGCTTATGCGATTCACAGTGAAGTAGGTAATAAGATGATTGGTGCCAAGGTGAATGGCAAAATTGTACCAATTGACTATATTTTACAAACAGGCGATATTGTTGAAATACGTACTAGTAAACATTCATATGGACCAAGTCGTGATTGGTTGAAAATTGTTAAATCGTCTAGTGCCAAAGGTAAAATTAAAAGTTTCTTCAAAAAACAAGATCGTTCATCTAATATTGAAAAAGGCCGAATGATGGTTGAAGCTGAAATAAAAGAGCAAGGATTTAGAGTCGAAGATATTTTGACAGAGAAAAATATTCAGGTTGTTAATGAAAAATATAACTTTGCAAATGAAGATGATTTATTCGCAGCTGTAGGATTTGGCGGCGTGACATCCTTACAGATTGTTAATAAATTAACTGAAAGACAACGTATTTTAGATAAACAACGTGCTTTAAATGAAGCACAAGAAGTTACGAAATCATTGCCTATTAAAGACAACATCATTACTGATAGTGGTGTCTATGTAGAAGGTTTAGAAAATGTACTTATCAAGTTGTCAAAATGTTGTAATCCTATACCAGGTGATGATATTGTAGGTTATATCACCAAAGGTCACGGTATTAAAGTACATCGCACTGATTGCCCAAATATTAAGAACGAAACTGAACGACTAATTAATGTTGAATGGGTAAAATCAAAAGACGCAACTCAAAAATATCAGGTTGATTTAGAGGTAACTGCGTATGACCGAAATGGCTTGTTGAATGAAGTACTACAAGCTGTTAGCTCGACAGCCGGCAATTTAATTAAAGTTTCAGGACGTTCAGATATTGATAAAAATGCAATAATAAATATTAGTGTCATGGTGAAAAACGTGAATGATGTTTATCGTGTGGTAGAAAAGATCAAACAACTTGGTGATGTTTATACAGTAACAAGAGTTTGGAACTAGAGGTGCAAAATATGAAAGTAGTTGTACAAAGAGTTAAAGAAGCATCGGTGACGAATGATACATTAAATAATCAAATCAAAAAAGGATATTGTTTATTAGTCGGTATCGGTCAGAACTCTACAGAGCAAGATGCAGATGTAATTGCAAAGAAAATTGCTAATGCAAGATTATTTGAAGATGACAATAATAAATTAAACTTTAATATCCAACAAATGAATGGTGAAATACTATCAGTTTCACAATTTACTCTCTATGCAGATGTAAAAAAAGGTAACCGTCCAGGTTTCTCAAATTCTAAAAATCCTGATCAAGCGGTAAAAATTTATGAGTATTTTAATGATGCGCTACGAGCGTATGGTCTTACTGTGAAAACAGGTGAATTTGGAACACACATGAATGTTAGCATAAATAATGATGGTCCAGTCACTATTATTTATGAAAGTCAGGACGGCAAAATTCAATGAAAAAAATAGAGGCATGGTTATCTAAAAAGGGTCTTAAAAATAAACGTACTCTAATAGTAGTGATTGCCTTTGTCTTATTTATCATCTTTTTATTTTTATTGCTGAATAGCAATAGTGAAGATAGTGGGAACATCACGATAACTGAAAATGCTGAATTACGTACAGGTCCAAACGCTGCGTATCCAGTCATATATAAAGTTGAAAAAGGTGACCATTTTAAAAAGATTGGTAAAGTAGGTAAATGGATTGAAGTTGAAGATACATCCAGTAATGAAAAAGGTTGGATAGCTGGATGGCACACAAATTTAGATATTGTCGCGGATAATACGAAGGAGAAAAATCCTTTGCAAGGTAAAACAATAGTGCTTGATCCTGGTCATGGAGGTAGTGACCAGGGTGCTTCAAGCAATACTAAATATAAAAGTTTAGAAAAAGATTATACGTTGAAAACAGCAAAAGAATTGCAGCGTACTTTAGAAAAAGAAGGCGCAACTGTTAAGATGACAAGAACAGACGATACATATGTTTCACTAGAAAATCGTGATATCAAAGGCGATGCCTATTTGAGTATACATAATGATGCGTTAGAATCATCTAATGCAAATGGAATGACAGTTTATTGGTATCATGATAATCAAAGAGCTTTAGCAGATACGTTAGACGCTACGATTCAGAAGAAAGGTCTACTTTCTAATCGCGGTTCAAGACAAGAAAATTATCAAGTGTTAAGACAAACAAAAGTTCCTGCTGTTTTATTAGAATTAGGTTATATTAGTAACCCAACTGATGAAACGATGATTAAAGATCAATTACATAGACAAATTTTAGAACAAGCAATTGTTGATGGCCTTAAAATTTATTTTTCTGCGTAGGGCTTGCAAAAATATGTGAAAGTAGTTATCATTGATATTGAATTTTATAACTAAAACCGTTAGTATTCTTGAAATGGTAAATGAAATAGGTAGCAATCTAACTAAGATTGTGTAGGAATATAATCCATAGACTGAAAGATTATGCTGAGTAGTTTATATACATTGAACACAAGAAGAGGTGCTTTATGAAAAGTAAAGCCGTTAAACGTACGTTAAACGTTTTGAGTGGGTTTATTTAATGCACGCTTATAAAAAGTAATGATGATTACAATTAGGCATGTTTTTTAAACCAATGAGGGTGGCAACACGGATATTCGTCCCTTGTGCAGTTTCAGGCTGTGCAAGGGCTTTTTCTTTTGCTTTTAAAATTATGATTTATCATGCAAAGTTAAGTGATCGTATATAGTTTTAGTTTTAAAAAGGTAATTAAATAAAATAGTTTGCCGAGGGAGATGTCAAAATGATTAAAATACCTAGAGGGACGCAGGATATTTTACCTGAAGATTCAAAGAAATGGCGTTACATTGAAAATCAATTAGATGAATTAATGACATTTTATAATTATAAAGAAATAAGAACACCAATTTTTGAAAGTACAGATCTTTTTGCAAGAGGTGTTGGTGATTCAACCGATGTCGTACAAAAAGAAATGTATACATTTAAAGATAAAGGCGATAGAAGTATTACATTAAGACCTGAGGGAACAGCTGCAGTTGTGCGTTCATATATTGAACATAAAATGCAAGGTAATCCAAACCAACCAATTAAACTTTATTACAATGGACCGATGTTTAGATATGAACGTAAGCAAAAAGGGCGCTATCGTCAATTTAATCAATTTGGTGTAGAAGCTATTGGTGCTGAAAATCCTAGCGTAGATGCAGAAGTATTAGCTATGGTTATGCATATTTATCAATCATTTGGATTAAAACATTTAAAGCTTGTTATTAATAGTGTAGGGGATATGGCGTCTCGAAAAGAATATAACGAAGCGTTAGTGAAACACTTTGAACCAGTAATTCATGAATTTTGTTCAGATTGTCAATCACGTTTGCATACAAATCCGATGCGAATTTTGGATTGTAAAGTTGACCGTGATAAAGAAGCGATTAAGACTGCACCTAGAATCACTGATTTCTTAAATGAGGAATCAAAGGCATATTATGAACAAGTAAAAGCTTATTTAGATGATTTAGGTATTCCATATATTGAAGATCCTAACTTAGTTCGTGGATTGGATTATTATACACATACAGCATTTGAATTAATGATGGATAACCCTAACTATGATGGTGCCATTACAACGCTTTGTGGTGGTGGCCGTTATAATGGTTTATTAGAATTGCTAGATGGTCCAAGTGAAACAGGTATTGGTTTTGCGCTAAGTATAGAACGATTATTGCTTGCACTTGAAGAAGAAGGTATCGAATTAGATATTGAAGAAAACTTAGATTTATTCATTGTTACAATGGGTGATCAAGCAGATCGATATGCTGTGAAGTTATTAAATCATTTGAGACATAATGGTATTAAAGCAGATAAAGACTACTTACAGCGTAAAATTAAAGGACAAATGAAACAAGCAGACCGTTTAGGTGCCAAGTTTACAATCGTTATTGGTGATCAAGAATTAGAAAATAATAAAATCGATGTTAAAAATATGACAACTGGTGAATCTGAAACAATTGAATTAGACGCATTAGTCGAATATTTTAAGAAGTAGAGAGGGCGTTAAAATATGAGTAAGAGAACAACTTATTGTGGATTAGTTACTGAAGCATTTTTAGGACAAGAAATTACATTAAAAGGATGGGTTAACAATCGTCGTGACCTAGGTGGATTGATTTTCGTTGATTTAAGAGATAGAGAAGGAATTGTACAAGTCGTGTTTAATCCTGCATTTTCAGAAGAGGCATTGAAAATTGCTGAAACAGTACGTTCTGAATATGTTGTAGAAGTTCAAGGTACAGTTACGAAGCGTGACCCTGAAACAGTTAATCCTAAAATTAAAACTGGCCAAGTTGAAGTACAAGTTACAAATATTAAAGTGATTAATAAATCTGAGACACCACCATTTTCTATAAATGAAGAAAATGTTAACGTTGATGAAAATATTCGATTAAAATACCGTTATTTAGATTTACGTCGTCAAGAGTTAGCGCAAACATTTAAAATGAGACATCAAATTACACGTTCTATTCGTCAATATTTGGATGATGAAGGGTTCTTTGACATCGAAACACCAGTACTAACGAAGTCAACACCTGAGGGTGCACGTGACTATTTAGTACCATCTCGTGTTCATGATGGTGAATTTTATGCATTACCACAATCACCACAATTATTTAAGCAATTATTGATGATTAGTGGATTTGACAAATACTACCAAATCGTAAAATGCTTCCGTGACGAAGATTTACGTGCAGATCGTCAACCTGAATTTACACAAGTCGATATTGAAATGAGTTTTGTAGATCAAGAAGATGTGATGCAAATGGGTGAAGAAATGCTTAAAAAAGTTGTTAAAGAAGTTAAAGGCGTTGAAATTAATGGCGCTTTCCCACGCATGACATATAAAGAAGCGATGCGTCGCTATGGTTCTGATAAACCAGATACACGTTTTGAAATGGAATTAATTGACGTTTCTCAATTAGGACGTGATATGGACTTTAAAGTATTTAAAGATACTGTTGAAAATGATGGTGAAATTAAAGCAATTGTCGCTAAAGGTGCAGCTGAACAATATACTCGTAAAGATATGGATGCTTTAACAGAATTTGTAAACATCTATGGTGCTAAAGGATTAGCGTGGGTTAAAGTTGTGGAAGATGGTTTGACAGGTCCAATTGGACGTTTCTTTGAAACAGAAAATGTTGAAACATTACTTACATTAACTGGTGCTGAAGCTGGTGACTTAGTAATGTTTGTTGCAGACAAACCAAATGTCGTTGCACAAAGTTTAGGTGCATTACGTGTCAAATTAGCTAAAGAATTAGGTTTAATCGATGAAACAAAATTAAACTTCTTATGGGTGACAGATTGGCCATTATTAGAATATGATGAAGATGCGAAACGTTACGTTGCAGCACATCATCCATTTACATCTCCAAAAGAAGCTGATATTGCTAAGCTTGGCACTGCGCCAGAAGAAGCTGAGGCAAATGCTTATGACATAGTATTAAATGGTTATGAATTAGGTGGCGGTTCAATCAGAATTCATGATGGTGAGTTACAAGAAAAAATGTTCGAAGTTCTTGGATTTACTAAAGAACAAGCACAAGAACAGTTCGGCTTCTTACTAGATGCATTTAAATATGGTGCACCACCACATGGCGGTATTGCATTAGGATTAGACCGATTAGTCATGTTATTGACTAATAGAACAAACTTGAGAGATACAATCGCATTCCCTAAAACAGCATCTGCTACATGTTTATTAACGAATGCGCCTGGTGAAGTTTCTGATAAACAATTAGAAGAACTTTCTTTGCGAATTCGTCACTAAATTTTAAAAAATCAATAAACTTTGGTTTGTTATAATTTCATTAATTTTAATTATGTGGTAATATAACATCATAAGATAGTCATCTGAGTTGTTCGTAAGTTTGCTTTTTAATTTGGGCCTAACACTCTTTGATCAAGGGAGCCCAATGGGTTTTCTTGCAGCGTACACGCCTTATATGAAGGACGTACAAAACAAGAAACAGGGCACCCACCTGTATATAACAGGCCGAATGATCAAGCTATTATAACTACGGCAATACGGACTCTATCGATACGCAAGACTTTGTCTTGCGTATTTTTATGCTTTTCTTTAAGTTTTTAATAAAGAATTAGTTGGGTTTAATAGGGTTTAATAAATGTTTCCTCGTTGAATTTTGGAAAAATAATCAAAGCGATAATGCTAAACATAAAATTTTAAGTTACTATGTACTTATGTATAAATCAGTGAAAGAGGTAAAATAATGAAACATCAATTTTCAAGAAATGAACTAGCGATTGGACAACAAGGTTTAGATTTATTGAAGCAACAAACTGTTGTCATACTTGGCGTTGGAGGTGTTGGTTCATTTGCTGCTGAAGCATTAGCAAGAACGAATATTGGTCATATTATATTAATAGATAAAGATGATGTTGATATTACAAATGTAAACAGACAATTACACGCTTTAACTACAACAGTAGGACAAAGTAAAGTTTCTTTGATGGAAGAACGTATTAAATTAATTAATCCAGATTGTAAAGTCACGCCTTTACATTTGTTTTATACAGAAGAGACATATGAAGAAATTTTCGATAATTACGATATAGATTATTTTGTAGATGCAAGTGATACAATAATGTACAAAGTACACTTAATGAAAGAGTGTCTTGACCGAGGGATTAAAGTGATTTCCAGTATGGGTGCTGCAAATAAAACAGATCCAACACGTTTTACAATTTCAGATATCTCTAAAACACATACCGATCCAATGGCCAAAATTATTCGTCAAAAATTGAAAAAACTAGGAATTCGTAAAGGGATTCCAGTTGTATTTTCAGATGAAAGTCCAATTGTCATAAGAGAAGATGTAAAAGATATAGTTGGAGATAAAAATGCTATCAATCGAAAAGGACAAATGCCACCTTCTTCAAATGCCTTTGTACCAAGTGTTGTTGGATTAATTTGTGCAAGTTATGTGGTGAATGACGTATTAAAAGATATTCCAGTTCGTCGCATTAAAGACAAAGGGCAATAATTAATTTTGAAAGGGATAATTTTCAACGTAAGGCAAGTGTAACCACACCATAAAACTAAAACTGACTAGTTCGCAAGCATAGTAGAATATGCCTCGTGTACTAGTCAGTTTTGATTTGATTATAGCTAAAATATCAAAGGTAATCGATTTAATCTTATTTTTACGGCCTTTGTTTAAGTAAGTTGTTATATATTTCTTTGAGTTGTTGTTCACTTTTAGATGTCGTTTTTGGTTCGTAATAAATTTTGTTTTTTAGTTTATCAGGTAAATATTGCTGTGAAACATAGCCATTAACATATTGGTGTGGATATTTGTAACCAATAGATCGGCCTAGATCTTTAGCACCTTGATAATGTCCATCTTTTAAATGGTTTGGAATTTGACCCACATGACCGTTTCTAATATCGGACAATGCACTATCAATGGCACTCATTGCTGAATTTGACTTAGGTGATAAGCATAGTTCGATTACTGCTTGGCTTAGTGGGATTCTAGCTTCTGGTAAACCTAGACGTTCTGCTGATTCAATAGCAGCAAGTGTTCTCTGACCAGCATTAGGTGAGGCTAAGCCTATATCCTCATAGCTAATTACAAGTAATCGTCGAACTATTGTAGGTAAATCTCCAGCTTCAATTAATCGTGCTAAATAATGTAAAGCGGCATTGACGTCGCTACCACGGATAGATTTTTGGAAAGCGCTCATAACATCGTAATGCATGTCACCATCCTTATCACTTACAAATGCACCTTTTTGTAAACAGTCTTTAGCATCTTGCAATGTAACATGTCGATAACCGTCTTTGTCATTATCTGCGCTTAATACAGCTAATTCCAATGCATTTAACGCACTACGAACATCACCTTGACTTTGTGTAGAAAAGTAGGCCATGGCATCTTCATCAATTTTGGGTTGATATGTTTTCAAACCATTCTCTTCATCTTCTATTGCACGAGTTAAAGCTTGGCGCACATCTTCATCATTTAAAGGATATAACTCAAAAATTTGCGCTCTTGAACGAATCGCTGGATTGATAGCATGATAAGGATTTGAAGTTGTAGCACCGATCAAGACGATTTTGCCATTTTCTAAATGAGGTAATAAAAAGTCTTGTTTAGCTTTATCTAGTCGATGTATTTCATCTAATAACAAGATAACTTGACCAGACATTTTAGCTTCTTCAACAACAAGTTGCATATCTTTTTTAGTGTTAGTTACAGCATTCAATTGTCTGAATTTATATTGCGTACTGCCCGAAATTGCTTTGGCAATACTTGTTTTGCCTATACCAGGTGGACCATAAAAAATCATTGAAGTTAATTTTTTTGTATCAACCATTCTTCTGATAATGCCTCTTGGTCCAACTAAATGTTGTTGGGAAATGATTTCATCTATATTTTTTGGGCGCATTCTCGATGCTAATGGTTCTGTACTCACATTTGTCACACCTTTCTTATACTATCTTAACTCAAAAAATGCTAAAATGGGAATATCAATATTCGAATTAAGTGAGGTTATACAATGAAAATTTCTACTAAAGGGAGATATGGACTTACATTGATGATTTCTCTTGCTAAAAAAGAGGGGCAAGGATGTATATCATTAAAGTCAATTGCTGAAGAAAATAATTTGAGTGATTTATATTTAGAACAGCTTGTAGGTCCTTTAAGAAATGCGGGGTTAATTCGAAGTGTACGCGGTGCTAAAGGTGGATACCAATTAAGAGTACCAGCGGAAGAAATCTCAGCAGGGGATATTATAAGACTGTTAGAAGGTCCAATTACATTTGTTGAAAGTATTGAATCAGAACCACCTGCGCAAAAACAACTATGGATTCGCATGAGAGATGCAGTGAGAGATGTTTTAGATAATACAACATTGAAATATTTAGCGGAATATGTAGATACAAGTGAAGATTTAGACGGATACATGTTTTATATTTAATCGTATAAATACTATACTATAACATAAAAACTTCATATTATAATGTTTAGCGAACCTCCTTAGTGGTATATAAATATATACATCCAAGGAGGTTTCACTATGGCAGACGAAAGTAAGTTCGATCAATTTAAAGGAAATGTTAAAGAAACAGTAGGTAACGTTACTGATAACAAAGAATTAGAAAAAGAAGGTCAGCAAGATAAAGCGACTGGTAAAGCAAAAGAAGTTGTTGAAAATGCTAAAAACAAAATAACTGATGCAATTGATAAACTTAAAAAATAAGTTCAATTAAACTAATCAAATATAAGAGGAGCGATTAATATGAGTTTTATGGATAAAGCTAAAGACGCAGTAGAAAAATTTAAAAATAGCGATAATGAACAAGTTAAAAATGTAAAAGATAAGATAAATGAATATACAGGATCGAATAACGAAGAGAAAAAAGAAAATGAAGATAAAGAGAAATAAATTTCTTTAAATTTTGGATATGCTTTTCAATATTTTGAAAGCGCCCCATCAAATAAACACTTACACAGTGTAAAGTTGAAGGGGCGCTTTCATATTTGCATTAGAATTTTAAGTGAATTTGAATCATTACTAAAATAAATGATTGAACAATAAAGACATCTTTCATTCAAAATGCTGTTACTGTATATTTTTATTAATATTATGGATACATACTTTCACTTAGTTTATTTATCACATTATAAAGTGTTTTTTTCATTTATCTGATTTATAACATTCTTGAACCGACGATAAGAGTCTAATTGCATATCTTTATCATAAATATAACTTATTGCCATAATTTCGTTGACTTCACCATAAGTTTCCATAAAATCTTGAATTTTTTGTTGAACAGTATTTTCTGAACCTATTAATGATATTTTCTGTCTTTCCATAGCCATCGCGTATTCTCTCGGCGTTAATATATTTTGTAGTTCATGTGTTGGCGGTTGAACGGGCTGCATTCTGCCACGAGTGATACTAACCATTACTTGTGCCATAGATGAAGCTAAATATTGTGCTTCGTCATCATTTTCAGCAACGATTGTATTTAAACATACAATAACGTAAGGTTCGTCTAATACATCAGAAGGTTCAAATAACGTTTTGTAAATTTCGATAGCTTCTTTCATTTGTTGAGGTGCAAAATGTCCAGCGAACACATATGGAAGCCCTTTGCGAGCAGCTAAATGTGCAGAATCTGTTGAAGAACCAAGAATGTATAAAGGCACATTTTTACCTACTGCTGGATAAGCACGAACATATGCTTGTTGGTGAGCAGGGCCGAAATATTGTTGTAATAATGAAACCTCTTCTGGAAATTTATAAACACCATCATGTTGATCTCGTCTTAATGCACTTGCGGTCATCATATCTGTTCCAGGTGCACGTCCTAATCCTAAATCGACACGATTTGGAAATAATGTTGCCATCGTGCCAAATTGTTCCGCAACGATTAATGGAGCATGATTAGGTAACATGATGCCTCCAGAACCTACACGTATGTGTTTCGTATGTTCTAACGTATGTTGAATTAATAAAGCAGTTGCTGAACTTACTAGGTTGGGAGCGTTATGGTGTTCAGCAATCCAATATCTTTCATATGATAATTCGTCTAAATGTTGTGCGAGATTAACCATATCATTAATTGCTGTTTGTTCATCGTCACCTTCTCGAATAGGGACAAGGTTTAATGCTGAATATTTAATCGCCATTTTTATATCGTCCTTCCTTTTTTATGATATAAGAAGTATACCAATCGAATAACCAGATAAATATTAAATTGCTCATAACCAAAATAATAGTACGTTACATTTTACAAATAAAAAAATATCTGCAAATACTAAAATTTATAAAAAAGACAAGAATAAAGCGATAAACTTAAAAAAGCCTATCGAAAAGCATGTGTAGAAAATGGTAAAATATAATTAAAAACATTATAAATAAAGTTAAACAGAAAAGTAGAAAAATAGTATGTAAGGTGCTATTATTGGAACATTGATAAAATTGTGAGGAGTGTCCAAACATGGAAATTTATGCAGATTATGCTGCGACCACACCAGTAAAACCTGAAGTAGTAGATGCGATGATGACGATTTACAATTCGCATTATGGTAATCCATCATCAATACATGCTAAGGGAAGAGATGCGCGTAAATATTTAGATGAGTCAAGACGTCAAATTGCACAATTACTTGGTGCAGATACACATGAAATTATATTTACGAGTGGCGCAACAGAATCGAATAATACGGCAATTAAAGGCATAGTAAAAGCAAATGAACAATTGGGTAATCACATTATCACATCGAAGATTGAACATCATTCTGTGTTACATGTTTTTGAACAATTAGAGCGAGAAGGTTTTGATGTAACATATCTAGATGTTGATGATACAGGTGCTATTGATTTAGACCAACTTGAAGAAACAATTACAGATAAGACGATTTTAGTATCTATTATGTTTGTAAATAATGAAGTTGGCACAGTGCAACAAATTTATGATATTCAAGATATTATTGCTGAGACAAATGCATATTTCCATGTTGATGCGGTTCAAGCAATTGGACATCTTGATGTTAAGTTTGACGAATTTGAGATCGACGCAATGAGTATTACTGCTCATAAGTTTGGCGGACCAAAAGGTGTCGGTGCATTACTAGTTAAAGACCATGTTACACTAGATTATCCTCAACTTGGCGGTGAACAAGAATTGAAACGCCGTGCAGGCACTGAAAATCTTGCGCAAATTGTTGGGATGGCTAAAGCATTACAATTAGCAGAAAAGAATCGAGACGATAACAATATTCATTTAATGAATTTAAAAGAACAATTTTTAGTTAAATTACAAGAAAGAGCGATTCCATTTGAATTAAATGGTTCAATGACGGATGCTACAGGCCATATTGTAAATCTATATTTTCCGTTTGTTGAAGTTGAAACGATGTTAACATTGTTGGATATGGCACAAATCTATGTGTCGTCTGGATCTGCATGTACAGCAGGCTCTACACAACCGTCGCATGTTTTAGATGCAATGTTCGAAGATGAGGAGCGATCAAATCATTCGATTCGATTTAGTTTTAACGAATTGACTACTGAAAATGAAATTAATGCAATTGTAGCTGAAATTCATAAAATATATTTTAAATTTAAGGAGGAGTCATAATTGTCAAATAAAGATATACGTGTTGTCGTTGGTATGTCAGGCGGTGTAGATAGTTCTGTAACAGCCCACGTCTTAAAAGAACAAGGTTATGAT
Source organism: Staphylococcus sp. EG-SA-15 (assembly GCF_017151895.1). Classification (NCBI taxonomy): domain Bacteria; kingdom Bacillati; phylum Bacillota; class Bacilli; order Caryophanales; family Staphylococcaceae; genus Staphylococcus; species Staphylococcus sp. EG-SA-15. The sequence goes on from NZ_JACVZN010000011.1 coordinate 39,144, forward strand.
GTCATTGGCATATTTATGAAAAACTGGGATGACACTGACGAAAATGGCGTATGTACTGCAACTGAAGATTACAACGATGTTATTGAAGTGTGTAATCAAATTGGCATTCCATATTACGCTGTTAATTTTGAAAAAGAATATTGGGATAAAGTCTTTACGTATTTCTTAGATGAATACAAAAAAGGTCGTACTCCAAATCCAGACGTTATGTGTAATAAAGAAATTAAGTTTAAAGCCTTTTTAGATCATGCGATGAATTTAGGTGCAGATTATGTAGCAACAGGACATTACGCACGCATACATCGTCATGAAGATGGTCATGTTGAAATGTTACGTGGTGTAGATAATAATAAAGATCAAACATACTTCTTGAATCAATTATCTCAACAACAACTTTCAAAAGTGATGTTCCCAATTGGCGACATCGAAAAGAGTGAAGTGCGTCGAATTGCTGAAGAACAAGGACTTGTTACTGCTAAGAAAAAAGATTCTACAGGCATTTGTTTTATCGGCGAAAAAAACTTTAAAACATTTTTATCACAATATTTACCTGCACAACCGGGTGATATGATAACACTTGATGGTAAGAAAATGGGTAAACATAGTGGTTTGATGTATTACACAATAGGACAAAGACATGGATTAGGTATAGGTGGAGATGGCGATCCTTGGTTTGTTGTCGGTAAAAACCTAAAAGATAATGTTTTATATGTAGAACAAGGATTCCATCACGATGCATTATACAGTGATTACTTAATTGCTTCAGACTATTCATTTGTAAATCCAGAAGATAATGACTTAGATCAAGGTTTTGAATGTACAGCTAAATTTAGATATCGCCAAAAAGATACGAAAGTTTTTGTGAAACGTGAAAACGACCATGCACTACGTGTTACTTTTGCTGAGCCAGTAAGAGCAATCACACCTGGACAAGCAGTTGTTTTTTATCAAGGTGATGTGTGTCTTGGTGGTGCAACAATTGACGATGTGTTCAAAAATGAAGGTCAATTAAATTATGTTGTATAAACAATGGCAACAATAAATTACTTATTTGAAGTTTCAACGTCGAAAATGACGAAAGACAGTTTTTGATGAGAATAATTCATGATGATAGAGTCTGGGACATCACAATGTCCTAGGCTCTACAATGTTATATTGGCGGGGCCCCAACATAGAGAATTTCGTAAAGAAATTCTACAGGCAATGGAAGTTGGGGACGGGGCCCCAACACAGAAGCTGACCAAAAGTCAGCTTTCAATAATGTGCAAGTTGGGGATGGGGCCCCAACACAGAGAATTTCGTAAAGAAATTCTACAGGCAATGCAAGTTGGGGATAACGAATTTAATTTTGTTAAAATATCATTTCTGTCCCACTCCCTATGCATGAATCTAATTATGTATTCCTATTTTTAAGTACATAATAGTGGTGGCTAATGTGGAAGAACCATTACATAATAAACCGTTAATGGTTCTTTAGCATTTCTATTCCATTCCCGCTTTTTCATGAATGAAAATGATATTAGATTATATTTTATTCGTTGTTAAGTGATTCGAGACATACAATTTATCAAGATGTTATAATTGATGAGAAATGAGGTTCGTAAATGATAGATCAACAAACAATTTATCAATACATACAAAATGGAAAAATAGAAGAAGCGTTACAAGCATTGTTCGGAAATATCGAAGAAGATCCTACAATTATTGAAAATTATATTAATGCTGGTATTGTACTTGCTGATGCGAATGAGATTGAAAAGGCAGAGCGTTTTTTCCAAAAAGCTTTAACAATAGATCCGAAGAATGGCGTCGTATTTTATAATCTAGCAAATGTATATTATAATCAGCAACGTTATCAAGAAGCTATTAAATTATATCAACAAGCATTACAAACAGAGATTGAACAAGTTGATTGTAATTATATGATCGGTATGGCGTTTAATCAGTTAGAATCATTTAAGCTGGCATTGCCGTATTTAATGACTGCTGCGGAACTAGATAAAGACAAAGATGCAGAAGTTCAATTTCAATATGGTCTTGTATTATGTCAATTAGAAATGTTTAATGAAGCCATAACTCAACTTAAACATGTATTAACGATTGATAAAAATCATGTTGATGCAAGATACAATTTGGGCTTAGCGTTATTTATGAAAAATGAAGATATTGATGAAGCAATAACTCATTTTAAAGAAGCTGTGACTATCGACCCTAAACACTTATTAAGTCAGCATGCGCTGAAAACATTCACTAAAATGAAAGAGGAGGAGTAACATGTCAGACCCTACACTATTTGATTATTCAATGATCAAAGGTACTGTTGAAGCGATATTGTTTCAAAACAGTGATAATTTTTATACAGTGCTTAAAGTAGATACTATTGAAACAAATGAAGACTTTGATACAATGCCAACTGTTGTAGGGTTTCTTCCGAATATTGTTGAAGGCGATGTCTACACATTTAAAGGGCAAGTTGTTGATCATCCACGTTATGGTAAACAATTAAAAGCAGAGACTTTTGAAAAAGAAATGCCACAAACGAAAGAAGCAATTATAAGTTATTTATCTAGTGATTTGTTTAAAGGTGTAGGTAAAAAGACAGCTCAAAATATTGTTAATACATTAGGTGACAATGCGATAAATGATATATTAGATGACCATTCAGTGCTAGAAAAAGTTTCGGGATTATCTAAAAAGAAACAGAAACAAATTGCAGAACAAATTTCAGCAAATCAAGAATCTGAAAAAATAATGATTCGTTTACATGATTTAGGGTTTGGTCCTAAACTTTCAATGGCAATTTATCAGTTTTATCTCGGCGATACACTGACTATTTTAGATCGAAATCCATATCAATTGATTTATGATATTAAAGGTATTGGTTTTAATAAAGCAGATCAACTTGCTAGAAATATTGGTATCGCTTATAACGATAATGAACGATTAAAAGCTGCGTTGCTCTATACGTTAGAAGAAGAATGTATTAAACAGGGACATACATATTTGCCTATCAATGTTGTTATAGATTTAACGGTTGATGTATTAAATTATCAAGATGAAGAGGTCATCGAACCTGAAAAATTAGACGAAATGTTGCAATACTTAAATGAGGAAAAACGACTAATTATTGACAATGAACAAGTTGCAATTCCAAGTTTGTATTATTCTGAAATCAAAAGTGTTCAAAACTTATTCAGAATAAAGACGCATACAAATAAACTTACAGAAATTGAACAGTCAGATTTACAAATGCATATTGGTGAAATAGAAGATGCGAATCAAGTGAACTATGCAGCTTCACAAAAAGAAGCTTTGCAAACGGCTATCAATTCTAAGGTGATGCTATTAACCGGTGGACCGGGAACAGGAAAAACGACAGTAATTAAAGGTATTGTTGAATTATATGCTGAGATTCATGGCTTATCATTAGATTATGATGATTATGTCAATGATGATTATCCAGTTGTATTAGCAGCGCCAACAGGAAGAGCGTCCAAGAGACTACAAGAGTCAACTGGATTAGAAGCTATGACGATTCATCGTTTAATAGGTTGGAATCAAGACACAAAGCCAGAGGATATATTAGAAAATGAAATAAACGCACGACTCATAATCATTGATGAGATGTCTATGGTAGATACTTGGTTGTTCCACCAATTTTTAAGTGCAGTTCCTTTAGATGCACAATTGATATTTGTAGGTGATGAGGACCAATTGCCTTCTGTAGGTCCTGGTCAAGTATTTAAAGATTTAATTGAATCGAAAGCTATACCACGAGTTAATCTGACTGAAGTATATCGTCAACAAGATGGTTCAAGCATTATAGAATTAGCACATCGAATGAAGTTGGGTCAGAAAATTGATATTACACAGCGTTTTCATGATAGAAGTTTTATTAACTGTCAGGCAAACCAAATACCAACAGTTGTAGAGAAGGTAGTTACTAGTGCTGTTAATAAAGGGTATACTATGGCTGATATTCAAGTGCTTGCACCAATGTATAAAGGAAATGCCGGTATTAAACGTTTAAATCAAGTTTTACAAGATATTTTAAACCCTAAAAAGAAAGACACACGAGAAATTGAGTTTGGTGATGTAGTCTTTAGAAAAGGTGACAAAGTATTACAACTTGTTAATAGGCCAAATGATAATATATTCAATGGTGACATAGGAGTTATTGTTGGTATTTTTTGGGCGAAAGAAAATGCCCTTAATAAAGATGTACTTGTTGTGGATTTTGAAGGTAATGAAATTACATTTACGAAACAAGATATGATGGAATTAACACATGCTTATTGTACATCAATCCATAAATCACAAGGTTCAGAATTTCCTATTGTTATCATGCCTATTGTTAAACAGTATTTTAGAATGTTACAAAGACCGATATTATATACTGGTTTAACTAGAGCGAAAACGAGTTTAGTTCTACTTGGTGATCCAGAAGCATTTGATATTGGATTAAAAACAAATGGTCAAGCGCGTTTAACACAATTATGTACATTGTTGAAAAATTATTTTAATTCAGAAGATGAAGAAATGCTGGAAAACACAGCAACTAATGATACAGGAGCTTCACAAACGACAATAGATGATCAAGTAGAAGCGCCAATGTCATCGAATGATAGTGAAGAAGTTATGTCTGATTCAACAAAAACAGATACAAATGTATTAACGGAAGCTACAATGTTTAAAATTGACCCAATGATTAATATGGGAGAAATCACGCCGTATGACTTTATAGAACGTTGACAACAAGCGTAAATGTAACTAAAATAGAATTAAATTCGTATAAAGATGAGTAGTTAATGATTTGTTTATCAGAGATGTACTGGTTGGTGAAAAGTACAACAAACATTAGTGAACGCTACTTTATGCACAACTGTATAGTCGATTTAAAGTGATAAATGTGTTGAATTGCATTTATAACTAGGGTGGTACCGCGATAACGTTCGTCCCTTTTGAGGATGGGCGTTTTTTATTTTTTAATAATAAAAAATGATATTGATTTATACTAGTTTTTCAAATCGACTATCTGTGTCATCAATTTTTATGGAATGGTAATTTAAAAACAGTAAATAGGATGTGTAAAAGATGAAAAAGTTAAAAGCGAGTGAAATTAGACAAAAATATCTAGATTTCTTTGTTGAAAAAGGACATATGGTTGAACCTTCTGCACCATTAGTGCCAATTGATGATGATACATTATTATGGATTAATTCAGGTGTAGCAACATTAAAGAAATATTTTGATGGACGTGAAACACCTAAAAAGCCAAGAATTGTAAACTCTCAAAAAGCTATTCGTACAAATGATATTGAAAATGTTGGTTTCACAGCGCGTCACCATACATTCTTTGAAATGTTAGGTAACTTCTCAATTGGTGATTATTTTAAACAAGAAGCGATTGAATTTGCTTGGGAATTTTTAACGAGTGATAAATGGATGGGTATGGAGCCAGATAAATTGTACGTTACGATTCATCCGGAAGATATGGAAGCATACAACATTTGGCATAAAGATATTGGGCTTGAAGAAAGTCGTATTATTCGCATTGAAGGTAACTTCTGGGATATTGGTGAAGGGCCTTCAGGACCAAACACTGAGATTTTCTATGATCGCGGAGAAGCATATGGACAAGACGATCCGGCAGAAGAAATGTATCCAGGTGGAGAAAATGAACGCTATCTTGAAGTATGGAACTTAGTATTTAGTGAATTCAATCATAATAAAGATCATAGTTACACACCATTACCTAATAAAAACATTGATACTGGCATGGGGCTTGAGCGTATGGCCTCAGTTTCTCAAAATGTACGTACTAACTATGAAACAGATTTATTTATGCCTATAATGAATGAAATCGAAAAAGTATCAGGTAAACAATATTTAGTAAACAACGAACAAGATGTGGCATTTAAAGTAATTGCTGACCACATTCGTACGATTGCATTTGCAATTTCTGATGGTGCATTACCTGCCAATGAAGGTAGAGGATATGTATTACGTCGATTGTTACGTCGTGCCGTTCGTTTTAGTCAAACGTTAGGAATCAATGAGCCATTTATGTACAAACTTGTTGATATTGTTGCAGACATTATGGAACCATATTATCCAAATGTTAAGGAAAAAGCAGATTTCATTAAGCGTGTTATAAAGTCTGAAGAAGAACGATTCCATGAAACATTAGAAGATGGTTTAGCGATTTTAAATGAATTAATTAAAAAAGCTAAAGCGACAACAAATGAAATTAATGGGAAAGATGCATTTAAATTGTATGATACGTACGGGTTCCCAATTGAATTAACTGAAGAAATAGCAGTTCAAGCAGGATTGAAAGTTGATATGACAACATTCGAGTCAGAAATGCAACAACAACGTGATCGTGCACGTCAAGCACGTCAAAATTCTCAATCAATGCAAGTTCAAAGTGAAGTATTGAAAAATATTACATCTGCAAGTACTTTTGTTGGTTATGATACTGCGACAGCTCAAACAACACTAACACACTTGATATATAATGGTGAAGAAGTTTCACAAGTTGAAGCGGGTGAAACAGTATACTTCATGTTAACGGAAACACCATTTTATGCAGTCAGTGGTGGACAAGTTGCGGATACAGGTATTGTTTATAATGACAATTTTGAAATTGCTGTTAGTGAAGTAACCAAAGCACCAAATGGTCAAAACTTGCATAAAGGAGTAGTACAATTTGGCCAAGTAAATGTTGGCGCTACAGTGTCTGCTGAAGTGAACCAAAATGATCGACGTGACATTCAAAAGAACCATAGTGCAACACATTTATTACATGCAGCGTTGAAATCAGTACTGGGTGATCATGTTAACCAAGCTGGTTCACTAGTAGAAGCAGATCGTTTACGTTTTGATTTCTCTCATTTTGGTCCAATGACTAATGATGAAATTGATCAAGTTGAACGCTTAGTAAATGAAGAAATTTGGAAAGGTATTGACGTTAACATTCAAGAAATGGATATTGCTTCAGCTAAAGAAATGGGCGCAATGGCATTATTCGGTGAAAAATATGGTGATGTTGTGCGTGTAGTAAATATGGCACCATTTTCAATTGAATTATGTGGTGGTATTCATGTCCGCAATACTTCTGAAATTGGCTTATTCAAAATAGTAAGTGAGTCAGGTACAGGAGCTGGTGTGCGTCGTATTGAAGCATTAACAGGTAAAGCAGCTTTCTTATATTTAGAAGATATTCAAGAGAAATTTAATACGATGAAATCACAGATGAAAGTGAAATCTGATGATCAAGTAGTCGATAAGTTAACACAATTACAAGATGAAGAAAAAGCATTATTAAAACAATTAGAGCAACGTGACAAAGAAATCACATCACTTAAAATGGGTAATATTGAAGATCAAGTTGAAGAAATCAATGGCTATAAAGTATTGGTTACTGAAGTGGATGTACCAAATGCGAAAGCAATTCGCTCGACAATGGACGATTTTAAATCTAAACTACAAGATACAATTATCATTCTTGCAAGTAATGTTGATGATAAAGTATCGATGGTTGCAACTGTCCCTAAATCTTTAACAAATAACGTTAAAGCCGGTGATCTTATCAAACAAATGGCACCAATCGTTGGTGGTAAAGGTGGCGGTCGTCCAGATATGGCTCAAGGTGGCGGTACACAACCTGAAAATATCTCAAAATCATTAAGCTTTATTAAAGATTACATTAAAAATCTATAATTTAAAGCCATAATATTGTATGATGATAGTGAGTTATATTTGTAATTAAAGGAGTGTCGCAAATGGAAAACTTTGATAAAACAATGAAATTCGACTATGAAGAACTTCCAACGCAAGATGTAAGAGATGTTTTAAATAATGTTTATCGAACATTAGATGAACGAGGATATAATGCCGTAAACCAAATTGTAGGTTATTTATTATCAGGTGACCCTGCGTATATTCCACGCCAAAATGAAGCAAGAAATCAAATTCGTCATATTGATAGAGATGTTATTATGGAAGAGCTTGTTTCTTACTATTTAAAAGAGCAAAATAAATAATTTATGTTACAACATAAAATTTTAGGACTCGATGTCGGTAGTAGAACGGTAGGAATTGCAATTAGTGATATAATGGGTTGGACGGCACAAGGATTAGACACACTCCGAATCAATGAAGAAAATAATGAATTAGGTATTGACCAATTAGTAGACATTATTAAAAAACATAATGTGGGTACAGTCGTAATAGGACTACCTAAAAACATGAATAATTCAATAGGATTTCGAGGCGAAGCTTCGTTAACATATAAAGAAAAATTATTAGAAGCTTATCCTTCTATTGAGATTGTGATGTGGGATGAAAGATTAAGCACAATGGCTGCTGAACGATCATTATTAGAAGCAGATGTTTCAAGACAAAAAAGAAAACAAGTGATTGATAAAATGGCAGCGGTATTTATTTTACAAGGCTATTTAGATTCACTACATTAAAAGGAGATTTTACTATGACTGAACATAATCATGATTCACAACTAGAAATTAATAACGAAGAAGAATTATTAACTTTATTCGATGAAGAGGGAAATGAAGTTTTATACCGAAAAGTTTTAGAATTTTATCATCCTGAATTCAAAAAAGAGTATGTTATCTTAGCTGAAGAAGGTGCTCAATCAGATGAAGACGATATGATTGAGCTTGTACCAATGATCAATGAACCAGATGAGTCAGGTGACGGTGGTAAGTTAGTACCAATCGAAACTGATGAAGAATGGGACATGATTGAAGAAGTTGTAAATACTGAAATGGAAGAATAATTAAAAAGATTTTACTCTTGCTAACCTTAAGATGGGGAGGCAAGAGTATTTTTTTAAGTCAAGCAATGTATAAATAATTAACGCTTATAATTTTATTGAAAATATGGTAAAATATCTAAAGTTAAATTTTATATGAATGATTCGCTTCTATAAATAAAATAGCTTTGCGTCTAACACGAAATCAGTCATTTAATTGGTTGGCAAAATTATAATCAATTGTGAAGGCTGATTTATTTTATTGTCATAATCATATTGACTTATTTTACATAAAGGAAGTTTAAAACATGGATGACCTAAATAAAAAATATTTAATAGATTTACATCAACATCAAAATAGTTCAATCGAAGTTTTGCGTGAATTTGCCGAGGGAAATGAAGTGCCAATTGTAGATCGTTTAACATTAGATTTAATTAAGCAATTAATTCGTATGAATAATGTTAAAAATATTTTAGAAATTGGTACAGCAATCGGCTATAGTTCTATGCAATTCGCTTCTATATCTGATGACATTCATGTCACAACGATAGAGCGTAATGAAACGATGATTCAATATGCTAAACAAAATTTAGCTACTTATCATTTTGAAAACCAGGTTCGAATTATTGAAGGTAATGCTTTAGAGCAATTTGAAAATGTAAATGACAAAGTTTATGATATGATATTTATTGATGCAGCAAAAGCGCAATCAAAGAAATTTTTTGAAATATATACACCACTTTTAAAGCACCAAGGTCTCGTAATTACAGATAATGTTTTATATCACGGTTTTGTATCGGATATTGGGATTGTTAGATCGAGAAATGTAAGACAAATGGTTAAAAAGGTTCAAGATTATAATGAGTGGTTAATAAAGCAACCAGGATATACAACGAATTTTTTAAATATAGACGATGGATTAGCGATTTCAATTAAAGGAGAATGACTATGACAGAATTACTTGTCACACCCAAGTCATTAAGCCATATGGAAACACTTATTGATTTAGGTGCAGATGCTTTTGTAATTGGCGAGCAAAAGTTTGGTTTAAGACTTCCAGGGGAATTCAATAGACAACAAATGACAGAGGCTGTCGCATTAGCTCACAAAAACGATAAAAAAGTATATGCGGCAGTGAATGGATTATTTCATAATTATCATTTAGATGCTGTAGAAGATTATATTAATTTTTTACATGAAATACGAGTTGACAGAATTATTTTCGGGGATCCAGCAGTAGTAATGTATGTGAAGGCGCAAGAAAATCCAATACCACTTCATTGGAATGCAGAGACGTTAGTAACTAATCATTTTCAATGTAATTACTGGGGTAAAAGAGGCGCATCAAGAGCTGTCTTAGCACGTGAGCTGAATTTGGATGAAATTATTAATATAAAAGAAAATTCAAATGTGGAAATTGAGGTGCAAGTTCAAGGAATGACTTGTATGTTCCAATCAAAGCGTATGCTACTAGGCAATTATTATACGTTCCAAGATCGCCAAATGAAAATTGAACGTCGCAATGATGAACAATCTTTATTACTTTATGATGAAGAAAGACAAAATAATTACCCAGTTTACGAAGATTACAATGGTACGCACATTATGTCACCAAACGACATTTGTTTAATTGAAGAATTAGCACCATTTTTTGAGGCGGGTATAGATTCATTTAAAATCGATGGTATTCTACAAACGGAAGAATATATTAATGTGGTAACGGAACAGTATCGTCAAGCGATAGATTTGTACAATGAAGATCCTGAAATCTATGAAGATGAGAAATTTATGTTGATTGATCCAATTGAAGAAATTCAACCTGATCATCGACCATTTGACGAAGGTTTCTTATATAAACAAACAGTATATTAAGGAGGTTAATCATGAAGACAATAGAAGAGATTAAATCAACTCCTAAAACAGTTATGAAGAAACCAGAATTATTAGCACCTGCTGGAAACTTAGAAAAGTTAAAAATAGCAGTACATTATGGCGCTGATGCCGTATTTTTAGGTGGTCAAGAATATGGATTACGTTCAAATGCTGATAATTTCACGATGGAAGAAATAGCTGAAGGTGTTGAATTTGCGAACCGTTACGGTGCCAAAATTTATGTTACGACAAATATTATTGCACATGATGAGAATATTGAAGGTCTAGAATCATATTTGCGTAATTTGGAAAAGACTGGTGCGACAGGTATCATTGTTGCAGATCCTTTAATTATCGAAACATGTAAAGAAGTTGCGCCAAAACTTGAAATTCATTTATCTACTCAACAATCACTTTCTAATTACAAAGCTGTAGAATATTGGAAAGAAGAAGGATTGGATCGTGTTGTATTAGCACGTGAGACCGGCGCGATGGAAATGCGTGAAATGAAGGAAAAAGTAGATATTGAAATCGAAGCATTTATTCATGGTGCTATGTGTATCGCCTATTCAGGTAGATGTACATTAAGTAATCATATGACTGCAAGGGATTCCAACAGAGGCGGTTGCTGTCAAAGTTGCCGTTGGGATTATGAATTATTAGAAGTTGATGATAATGGTGAACTTGATGTATTTTATAATCAAGGTGAAGTTACACCGTTTGCGATGAGTCCTAAAGATTTAAAATTAATCGAATCAATTCCTCAAATGATGGATATTGGTGTGGACTCATTAAAAATTGAAGGACGTATGAAGTCAATTCATTATATTGCAACAGTTGTCTCAGTATATCGTAAAGTCATTGATGCGTATGCGGCAGATCCTGACAACTTTAAGATTAATCCGGAATGGTTAATAGAGTTAGATAAATGTGCAAATAGAGACACTGCACCAGCATTCTTTGAGGGAACACCTGGTTATGAAGAACAGATGTTTGGTCAACAACAATCTAAAAAATCACCATTTGATTTTTGTGGTTTGGTATTAGACTATAATGAAGATACAAAAATTGCGACTATTCAACAACGAAATAACTTTAAACCAGGTCAAGAAATAGAATTCTTTGGTCCAGAAATTGAAACATTTACACAAGTAGTAGAAGCAATTTATGATGAAGAAGGTAACAGCTTAGACGCGGCGCGCCATCCATTACAAATCGTTCAAATTAAAGTGGATCGCCCGATATATCCAAACAACATGATGAGAAAGGAAATTGGCTAATGAAAGCTACTACAATCATTGGCATAGCTGGTGGATCTGGCTCAGGAAAAACAACTGTAACTAACGAAATTATGAAAAACTTAGAAGGTCATAGTGTCGCTTTACTTGCTCAAGATTACTATTATAAAGATCAAAAGCACTTGACTTTCGACGAGCGCCTAGAAACCAATTATGACCATCCATTTGCATTCGATAATGATTTATTAATTGAAAATCTTAAAGACTTGAAAAATGGTAAAGCAGTAGAAGTACCGACATATGATTATGCTAGTCATACAAGAAGTGACATTACCATTGATTTTAAACCTAAAGATGTTATTATCGTAGAAGGTATTTTCGCTTTAGAAAATAAGGTATTACGTGATATGATGGATGTTAAAATATATGTTGATACAGATGCAGACTTGAGAATATTACGCCGTTTAACACGAGATACTAAAGAGCGTGGGCGTTCAATGGACTCTGTTATCAATCAATATTTAAGTGTTGTTAGACCTATGCATGACCAATTTATTGAACCGACTAAGAAATATGCTGATATAATTATTCCTGAAGGTGGGAGCAATAAAGTTGCAATAGATATTATGACAACAAAAATTCAGTCTTTAGTTAGCAAGCAATAGTATAATTCAGTAAAGGAAGATGACAATATGGAAAATCAAAAGCAATATCCAATGACTCAAGAAGGTTTTGAAAAATTAGAGCGTGAACTTGAAGAATTAAAAACAGTTAAGCGTCCTGAAGTTGTAGAGAAAATTAAAGTTGCACGTTCATTTGGTGACTTATCAGAGAACTCTGAGTATGATGCAGCAAAAGATGAACAAGGATTCATCGAACAAGATATTCAAAGAATTGAGCATATGTTAAGAAATGCATTAATCATTGAAGATACTGGAGATAACAACATTGTTAAAATTGGTAAAACAGTAACGTTTGTAGAATTACCAGGTGATGAAGAGGAAAGTTATCAAATCGTTGGTTCAGCTGAATCAGATGCATTTAATGGTAAGATTTCAAATGAATCACCAATGGCTAAAGCGTTAATTGGTAAAGGTTTAGATGATGAAGTTCGTGTTCCACTACCTAATGGTGGCGAAATGAACGTAAAAATTGTTAATATCCAATAAATGATCAAATAGATTGTTTAATTGCGCGATTGAAGTGTGTTAATGATACTTCGGTCGTGCTTTTTTATATTCAAAATCAAAAAATCGGACAGATGAAAAGTAAAAATTTTCCATCAGACCGAATGATAGCAGAACCTAAATTAGTGTAAGAGTTACAATATTAACTACTCCATTTTAAAAAAGCAAAATATTTCCGAGAAAACAAATTGATTATCATTTGTTATTGTATGCGATTTGAATTACTTATTAAACAACTTGTGCTTCTCAATGATACAATGAAAAGGTATTCAATACTGGTTTATTGCAATACAAAGGGGGATTTAAAGTGGATGTAAGATTTATTAACGAGCAGACAATTATGATTTATTTTGAAAATAAAATATCCGAAGAGACATATCGTAATGTCACAGCAATGGTACGGTGGATACGAGAAAAAGAAATATTAGAAATTCAAGATATTGTCCCTTCGTATCGAGCAGTTCTAATATATTTTGATGAACAAGCTATAACATCTTCTAAATTAATTGAAAATTTAGAACTTAACAAATTTAATGAAAAAAATGTTCATGCTGTGAATCAAACCAATCGTATTATTAAAATACCTGTTCAATATGGTGGTACATATGGACCAGATATTGAAGAAGTAGCAAAGCATAATCGAATAACTGTTGAGCAAGTTATTGAAAAACATACAAGTAAACCTTATTTAATATATATGCTAGGATTTATGCCAGGATTTCCATACTTAGGCGGACTTGATGAACAACTACATACACCTAGACGTAATCAGCCAAGGTTAAAAATTCATGCAGGTTCTGTAGGTATTGCGAATAATCAAACAGGACTATATCCATCAGATTCTCCTGGCGGATGGCAAATTATTGGACGCACACCGTTAAAAGTATTTAGCAGCGAGCGTGAACCAATGTCAATGTACGAAGCAGGAGAATGGATACAATTTTATGCAATAGATGAACAGAAATTTATACAAATCGAAAGAGATATATCAGATGGCAACTTTAATGTTGATGACTGGGTGGTGATTGAAAATGTCAATTAAGATTTTACAACCAGGTCTCTTTTCAACGGTACAAGATCTAGGAAGAAAAGGTTATGAACATATTGGATTTTCAGGCGCAGGTGCCATGGATCAATTTAGTTTTAAGGTTGCGCAGTCATTAATTAACAATGATGGTCCAGCGATTGAATATACTTTGATTGGTCCTACCATTCAATTTAATACGCAAAATACATTTGTTATAACCGGTGGTAGTATTAATGCTTCGCTAAATAATAAAACTATATCAATGAATTCTGTCATATTAGCTGAGAAAGGTGACATTTTAAAAATAGGTGCTATAACCAAAGGTGCACGCGGTTATCTTACTTTTGGTCATTCTATCAACGTACCTTCTATTGCTGAAAGTTATGCAACACATACCCGAAGCAGTATAGGAGGATTCAAAGGTAGAAAGTTATTAGCTAATGATGTAATAACAGTGAAAATAAATAATGACTTTAAAGAAAACATTGGAAAGACTATTCATTTACAGGACGATTTATTGCCAGAAAATAATATTATACACATTCTTCAAGGACCTCAATTCGAGGCATTTTCTGAAGAGGCTAGAGCGAAAATTGTAAATCATCCATATTTAATTACTGAACAATCAGACCGTATGGGCTATCGTTTGGAAGGTGACAGCGTTGCACCAATTAATCAAGCAGATATCATTTCTGAACCGGTTGCTCTTGGTAGTGTTCAAGTACCAAATGATGGTCAACCTATTATTCTGCTTAATGATAAACAAACGATAGGTGGTTATACCAAAATTGCAACTGTATGCAAATTTGATCTGCCAAAGTTAGCACAGATGAAACCACAAGATACAATTCAATTTAAATGGATATCATTCCAAGAAGCTGTAGATAAGAATCGGGAACAAATGTCTCTGTTTAATGAAATTCTTAAGAGTCATCAAAAGACTCCAATTTTTGAAACATCTAGCTTGCGACATACTTCGAAAAAATTAGCAACAATTTTAAAAGGGGATTTGTAAAATGAATATTGAAAAAATCGAACAAATAATCAAATTAGTGAAGGAAAATGATGTTAAGAAATTTAAATATAAAAATTTTGAAGATGAAATAGAAATTGACTTCACTGACTCGAATCATTTGGCTGCACACAGTAATCAATCAAATCAAAGTATGAACAATAATGATTTGACAGCTTCAAAAGCGAATGATAACTCCGATGTTTCGACAAATGATTATCATGACATTAAATCACCAATGGTAGGTACATTCTTTTTACAAGATAGTAAAGAATTAAATGAACCAATTGTGAATGTCGGTGACAAAGTTAACAAGGGAGATATTATAGGATATGTTGAAGCGATGAAAGTATTAAACGAGGTAACAACAGATGTTGCTGGAGAAATTACTGAAATAGTAGCTGATCATGGCACAAATGTTGAATACGACCAAGTTTTGGTACGTATTAAGTAAAGGGGGTAAGTAAATGCTTCGTTGTTTAATTGCGAACAGAGGTGAAATTGCTGTAAGGATTATAAGAGCTTGCAGAGAATATGGGATTGAAACTGTAGCAGTTTATGCAAAAGGGGACGAGCAAAGCTTGCATGTACATTTAGCAGATCAAGCTATATGTATTGGGGAAGCTAATGCTTTAGATAGTTATTTAAATATTGACCGCATCATATCTGCTGCACAAATCACTGGTGCTAATGCAATTCACCCAGGATATGGCTTTTTATCAGAATCAACAAAATTTGCTCAAACCGTTGAGGAACAAGGCATAGCGTTTATAGGGCCTACTAAAAAAACGATGGAAATGATGGGGGATAAAATAACAGCAAGACAAACAGTTCATCATGCAGGTGTTCCTGTGATTCCAGGATCAAATGGTGCTGTGAACCATGTGTCTGAAATTGAGAAGCTTGCCAAAGACATCGGTTATCCAGTTGTTATCAAAGCTGCCAGTGGCGGTGGTGGTAAAGGTATACGTATTGTAAAGAAAGCTGAAGATTTAGAAAAGGCATTTAAAGAAGCTAAAAGTGAAGGAAAAAAATACTTTGATGATGATCGTGTTTATGTTGAGGCTTTTATACCTGTTGCAAAACATGTTGAAGTTCAAGTTATGGGAGATGGGCAGGATAATTTTGTACATTTAGGGGAACGTGATTGTTCTGTACAACGTAAAAATCAAAAATTAATCGAAGAATCTCCTTGTGCAGCATTAACTGAAGAAAGACGACAACAAATATGTAACGATGCTGTTAAAGTTGCACGTGCAGCAAATTATAGAAGTGCAGGTACGATTGAATTTTTAGTAACTGATACCGCACATTACTTTATTGAAATGAATGCTCGAATACAAGTTGAACATACTGTTACAGAGATGCGAGCAGAACGTGATTTGGTTGCAGCACAATTGTATTTATTGGAACATAATCATTTACCTTTTTCACAAAGCGATATTCAATTTAATGGTCATGTGATAGAAGCGAGAATAAATGCCGAAAATCCTGAAAAGAAATTTCAACCAACACCAGGTAAAGTGACAGCGTTACATTTACCTCAAGGCTTTAATGTGCGAGTCGATTCTTTACTATATCACGGTTATCAAGTTTCACCATATTATGATTCTTTAGTAGCTAAAGTAATTGTAAAATCTCATGATAGAGCTTCAGCAATTGATAAGTTGAAAGCCACCTTAGATGAAATGGTGATAGATGGATTTTCTACAACTGCCGATTTTTTATATGCAGTTTTAAATTATCCACTATATCGTGATGGAGATGCAAAAGATGTTGATATTAAATTTTTAGAAAAACATCAAATTGTTAAAGGGGTGGAATTATAATGCGAGTTGATTTGAATTGTGATTTAGGCGAAGCATTTGGAAATTATTCCTTTGGTGGTGATCATCAAATTATTCCGTTAATTACAAGTGCGAATGTTGCTTGTGGTTTTCACGCTGGTGATGAAAATGTAATGAATGAAACGGTAAAACTTGCCAAAGCACATAATGTTGCAGTAGGTGCACATCCTGGTTTACCTGATTTGAAAGGCTTTGGCAGACGAAATATAGATATCTCTAACGACGAGATTTATAATTTGATGATTTATCAATTAGGTGCATTACAAGGGTTTTGTCGCATTCATCAAGTTAAAATTAATCATGTTAAACCGCATGGTGCGTTGTATCAGATGGGTGCAAAAGACAGAGAAATAGCAAGCGTTATAGCACAAGCTGTTTATGACTTTGATCCATCACTAGTGTTAGTAGGATTAGCAAATTCATATCTAATTTCAGAAGCAAAGAATGTCGGATTAATTACAGCTTCTGAAGTGTTTGCTGATAGACGATACGAAGATGATGGGCAGCTCGTTAGTAGAAAAGAAAGTGATGCTGTGATTACTGATACTGACGAAGCACTTAAGCAGGTTTTAAAGATGGTGAAGGAAAATAAAGTTATTTCAAAAAACAATAAGGAAGTAACGTTACAAGCAGATACAATTTGTGTGCATGGTGATGGAGAACATGCATTATTATTTGTTTCGAAAATTAGAGAAATTTTAATGAAAGAAGGCATTGATATTCAATCCTTATAGGGGGCTAAAAAATGGGGAGAAATTTAAAGCTTAAAAAAGAAAGTGACTTTGAATTCACAAAAAATCATAAAAGGTTATTATTAGGTTCTGTATTTTTGATGGCAACTTCTGCAATTGGGCCAGCATTTTTAACGCAAACAGCAGTATTTACATCACAATTTTTTGCAAGTTTCGCATTTGCCATATTACTGTCTATCATCATTGACATTGGTGCACAAATTAATATATGGCGCATATTAGTTGTAACTGGTTTAAGAGGTCAAGAAATATCAAATAAAGTTGTTCCTGGGCTTGGTACTGTTATCTCAATATTGATTGCATTTGGTGGTCTAGCTTTTAATATTGGTAATATTGCTGGTGCCGGTTTAGGTTTAAATGCAATTTTTGGATTAGATGTAAAATGGGGCGCAGCTATTACTGCAATCTTTGCAATATTAATCTTTGTAAGTAAAAGTGGCCAAAAAATTATGGACGTTGTTTCAATGATTCTTGGTATTGTGATGATTTTAGTTGTGGCATATGTGATGTTTGTTTCTAATCCACCTTATGGTGATGCTTTTGTGCATACATTTGCGCCAGAACATCCAATGAAATTAGTCTTGCCAATCATTACGTTAGTTGGTGGAACTGTAGGTGGTTATATTACCTTTGCAGGTGCACATCGTATATTAGACTCTGGCATTAAAGGTAAGCAATATTTACCATTTGTAAATCAATCAGCAATTGCTGGTATTTTAACTACAGGTATTATGAGAACGTTACTATTCCTAGCGGTATTAGGAGTTGTTGTAACAGGTGTGACACTAAGTTCTGAAAATCCACCAGCGTCAGTTTTTGAACACGCAATTGGACCAATTGGAAAGAATATTTTTGGTATTGTGTTATTTGCTGCAGCTATGTCATCAGTAATTGGCTCAGCATACACAAGCGCAACATTTTTAAAAACACTTCATAAATCACTTAACGAAAGAAGTAATTTAATTGTGATTGTGTTTATCGTTATTTCAACAATGATTTTCTTATTTATTGGAAAACCAATCAGCCTTTTAATTATAGCAGGCGCGATAAATGGATGGATTTTACCTATTACGTTAGGTGCAATTTTGATTGCAAGTAAAAAGAAATCAATTGTTGGTGATTATAAACACCCAAATTGGATGTTCATCTTTGGTATCGTTGCAGTACTTGTTACAATATTGACAGGTATATTCTCATTCAAAGAAGTACTTCAGTTATTTTAAAAGACATTTCGACTAATAGCATTACTGTAAATGTTGTTAGTATTAGGCAAGATGTATTTTGATTTCCGGTGATTCATTTATAAAGCATAATTAGATATATTTGTTGAGAGTGGTGCATGACAAGTGTACTGCTCTTTTTTTGTTATGATGAAACTTCTGTTTCTGTTGTTTGGATAAATAGATATTTATATAGTTTTTAAAGAAAAAAAGTGATAATATTTAGCTAATCTAATGAAAATGGATTTATTGGACAAAAAATACATTTTAAATGAGTAGAGGAGGCTGCAAATGGGTTACAGAACTTTAAAAAGTATTTTTCATGAACACAATGAAAGTAAAATGAAGGAAGAGTATACTAAAAGATTTAATTCTTTAGCTTCTTTCAATACTAATATTAATATCATACCTATGGAAAATGGAAAAAAAGTTAATGATTTGGAATATCCTCTATTCTTTATGGTGACTAAAAATCTATCAAAAAAACAAGAATTAATATCAATTAATAGTAGAAAAATTGATAGAGCACTTAATTCTTTACCATATGCAGCTAGAGAACAATATTTTAATGATTTATTAATCGATGAATTACAAAGTACTAATGAAATTGAAAATGTATTTAGTACTAAACAAGAGATTGCACATGCGTTAAATAACCAAGCATCAGAATTTCTTAAGTTCAGAGGCCTCGTGGATCAATATAAAGAGATAGAACTTAATAAAAAAATTAAAGTTGATAATGTAAGAGACATTAGAGCGATTTATGATAAATTAGTTTCAAATGAAATTAACGAACAAGATAAGTTAGATGGAGAGCTATTTCGTAAAAATTTTGTCGGTGTGCATGATGGGTCAACGAATAAATATATACATGTTGGGTTACAACCTGAAACCAAAATTGTTGAATATATAGGTGAAATGCTAACATTTTTAAAATATTTTGATGCGCCTCAGCCGTTCAAAATCATGGCTAGTCATTATCTGTTTGAATATATACATCCTTTTTATGATGGCAATGGTAGAGTTGGAAGATTTATAATTGCCAAGCTCTTGAGTGATTATTATGATAATTATACTGCTTTGACATTTTCATATGTTATAAATAGAAATAAATCGAAATATTACAAGGCGTTTATGACTGCTTCAAATTATTTGAATTGTGGTGATTTGACGGAATTTATTGACACAATGCTTGAGCTATTGATAGCAGGACAAGAAAGAATACTTGATGAGTTAATACCAAAAATGGATGCGACTGAAAAATTAACGCTTTATTTAACTAGTCATTATAAACAGATAGATTATGAATTTTTGTATCTCCTTTCAATGGATAAATTGTTTGGAAATAAAAGAAATAGATTAACATTAATTGATTTAGAAAACATATTGGGAGTAGGAAGAGTAAAAATTAATAATACAATTAAAAAATATGATAACTACTTAGTTAAAATTAAAAGTAGACCAACAATTTATGAGATAAGTGATGAATTTCTAAATTCGATTATAAAATAAATATAATATGTGATTCAGCTATACTTATAGTATTTGTAAGATCGCGTAATTGCTTCATTGAAAAATATATTTGTTGAGAGTGGTGCATGACAAATGTACTGCTCTTTTTGTTGTGTATCAGTATTGTGATGTTTTAATGCGAATATTATATGAATCATTATGAAATTTAATAAAAATAAAAGAAATGATTATCATTTTTTCTGATATACTGTTAAACGGTTTGGAATTTTTATGTTTACACTGTATTGGTTGATATAACTCAACTAATAATTGCGAACAGGGTATTTCAAATTGGAAAGTATTATGAACGTGATACATAATCAAAATTGTAGGCTCAAGAACCACTACATAATAAACCATAAGCGGTTCTTTATCATTTATGTCTCGCTCTCAAATGTAAATTAATAATTGTTTTGGGGGAGTTTGAAGTTAAATATTTAACAGGATTTATTTTAATATTATTGTTAGAAGGAATTTTTACAAATTCAGCAAGTGCAATCGAATATTCAGACTTACATCATAAAAGTAAGTTTGATTCAAAGCGTCTAAGTAATGCTAAGATGTCATTCATCAATCCAAATCAGCTTGAAAATAAAAACACAAACGATAGACTGTTGAAGCATGATTTGTTATTTCATGACATGTTCGTAAATGATGATTGGAAAAAGGATTTTAAAGTTGAATTTGAAAATGAGGCACTTTCAAAGAAATTTATAAATAAGGATATCGATATATTTGCTGGAAATTATGGATACGGATGTCATGGGGGAGCAACCAATAAAACGCAATGTAGTTATGGTGGTGTTACTTTAAGTGACAATAATAAGTACGATGATTATAAGAATATACCTTGTAATTTATGGATTGACGGACATCAAGCAGAAATAGAATTAACAGCAGTAAAAACGAAAAAGAAAATTGTTACCATTCAAGAATTAGATGTTCAATTAAGAAATTATTTGAATGAGAAGTATAAGTTGTACGAACAAGGTGGCGACATTGTTAAAGGGTATGTTAAATATCATTATGATGATGAACAAAATGTAGAATATGATTTTTATAATTTAAATGGTGAGTATGGTCGTGAGGTATTAAAAATGTATGCTGATAATAAAACTATCAATAGTGACAAATTGCATTTAGATATCTATTTATTCAAATCATAATTTAATTAAGTTAATCATTAATAATCTTTGACAGTGAAATATAAAGTACCTGTCATTATGTTGTTACAAATAAAAACAGCAGTAAGGATGCTAACACTTAGAAAAGTCTTACTGCTGTTTTCTATTAGAATTATCTTTAATGCACACAGGAATTCGATACGAAACAAATATGATTAACTGTGTAATTACAAAATAAAACTACTATAGTAAAAAGAAGATAAAGACGATGATAATAAATGCATCGAATATAATTTTCTTGATGTTTTTATCAACAACATCAGGTAAGGACATAAGTATAAATCCTAGAATTAGAGTGTAGCGACATATGTTCATAATTGTTGCTGTAAACTCGATATTAAATGAAAACTTTAAAAATATACTTATAAATAAAATGACAAACGACGCAATTGCAATAAAACTGCCGTATGTAGCTATCTTTGTTACGAGACTATTTTGATTATTTTCAGCCATTGTAAAATCCTCTTATTTCATCATTATTATTTTAAACATATCATTTTCCTGTTATTTAATAAAGTTTCTTGACACGATTGGTTGATGTAATTGATATGATTAGTTTTTGAAAAATAGACAAATTAGAAGCATCGAATTCACTGTTATGAGTTCAAAAATAATTATTTATGATACCAAGTTATTGAGAGAGCTTTTTATAAAAATAAAGCAAAAGTTTTATACAGTAATGAAAATCATGATACTTGTCGTTGTAGTGATTAAAATGTGATAAAATAACAAATGCTAGGATTTTTTAAAAGAGGTGAATCAAAAGATGATTGGTATAATTGGTGCCATGGAAGAAGAAGTAACAATATTAAAAAATAAATTAACACAATTAAGCGAAATTTCAGTTGCACATGTTAAATTTTATACTGGCATTTTAAAAGATAGAGAAGTAGTGATTACCCAAAGTGGCATTGGAAAAGTTAATGCTGCAATTTCTACGACATTATTAATTAATAAGTTTAAACCGGACGTCATTATTAATACAGGTTCTGCTGGAGCTTTAGATGAAAGTTTAAATGTAGGTGACGTTCTTATAAGTGATGATGTAAAATATCATGATGCAGACGCAACAGCATTTGGTTATGAATATGGACAAATACCACAGATGCCGGTAGCATTTCAATCAAGTAAACCTTTAATAGAAAAAGTATCTCAAGTTGTACAACAACAACAATTAACAGCTAAAGTAGGCTTAATTGTAAGTGGTGATAGCTTTATCGGTAGTGTTGAACAACGCCAAAAAATTAAAAAAGCATTTCCAAATGCGATGGCGGTTGAAATGGAAGCAACTGCAATTGCACAAACATGTTATCAATTTAATGTACCATTTGTTGTAGTTCGTGCAGTTTCAGACTTAGCAAATGGAGAAGCGGAAATGAGCTTCGAAGCATTTTTAGAAAAAGCAGCTGTATCATCAAGTCAAACTGTTAAAGCATTAGTGTCTCAATTATAAAAAGGTAAAGGTGAGTTAAATGGGTTTAGTTCGCAAGTTTTTTATGCCGAATTCATATGTTCAATCAATATTTCAAATTGATTTAGACAAGTTAGTGGACAAAGGCGTTAAAGGTATTATTACAGATTTAGATAATACGCTAGTAGGTTGGGATGTTAAAGAACCTACAGAACGTGTTAAAGCATGGTTTAAGGAAGCTAATGAAAAAGGAATCACTATTACAATCGTGTCTAATAATAATGAGTCTCGTGTTGCTAGTTTTAGTCAGCATTTAGACATCGATTTTATTTTTAAAGCGAGAAAGCCAATGGGGAAAGCGTTTGATAAAGCAATAACTAAGATGAATATCAGACCAGATCAAACTGTTGTTATAGGTGACCAAATGCTTACTGATGTATTTGGTGGTAATCGTCGAGGTCTATATACAATTATGGTTGTTCCAGTTAAACGAACTGATGGCTTTATTACTAAGTTTAATAGATTAATTGAAAGACGATTATTACGTCATTTCAGTAAAAAAGGTTATATCACATGGGAGGAAAATTGATTGTCTGACATTTTAAAATGTATCGGTTGTGGTGCGCCACTTCAATCTGAAGATAAAAATAAACCTGGTTTTGTACCAGAGCATAATATGTTTCGTGATGACGTGATTTGCAGACGTTGTTTCCGCTTGAAAAATTATAACGAAGTTCAAGATGTAGGATTAGAAAGTGAAGACTTTTTAAAATTATTATCAGGACTTGCGGATAAAAAGGGTATTGTCGTCAATGTCGTGGATGTATTTGACTTTGAAGGATCATTTATTAATGCAGTTAAACGTATTGTCGGAAACAAAAAAATCATTTTAGCAGCAAATAAATTGGATTTATTGCCGAAACAAATTAATAAACGTCGAGTTAAAGAATGGTTAAAACGAACAGCAAGAAAATATGGTTTGGAAGCTGACGATGTCGTATTAATTTCAGCTGAAAAAGGCTGGGGCATAGACGACTTATTATCATCAATTGCGAATATTCGAGAAAATGAAGATGTGTATATTGTAGGGACAACGAATGTTGGGAAATCTACATTGATTAATAAACTGATTGAAGCTAGTGTTGGTGAAAAAGATGTAGTAACAACTTCAAGATTCCCTGGAACAACTTTAGATATGATAGATATTCCTTTAGATGAAACATCATTTATGTATGATACACCAGGTATTATTCAAGATCACCAAATGACGCATTTAGTTAGTGAAAAAGAATTGAAAATTATTATGCCTAAGAAAGAAATAAAACAACGCGTATATCAATTAAATGAGGCGCAGACATTATTCTTCGGCGGTCTAGCGCGCATAGATTATGTATCAGGTGGTAAACGTCCGTTAGTTTGTTTCTTTTCTAATGACTTGAATATACATCGTACTAAAACGGAGAAGGCTAATGATTTATGGCGTAATCAACTTGGTGATTTATTAACGCCACCTGGAAATCCACAAAATTTTGATCTTAATGAGGTAAAGGCTGTTAGACTTGAAACAGGCAAAGAGAAACGCGATGTTATGATCTCTGGTCTAGGCTTTATAACTATAGGACCAGGGGCTAAAGTAATCGTTCGTGTTCCTAAAAATGTTGATGTTGTATTAAGAAATTCTATTTTATAAGGTGATTAAAAAAATGAAATTTGCAGTTATCGGAAATCCTATTTCACATTCCTTGTCGCCCGTTATGCATAGAGCAAATTTTAATTCTTTAGGATTAGATGATACTTATGAAGCTTTAAATATTCCAATTGAAGATTTTCATTTAATTAAAGAAATTATTTCGAAAAAAGAATTAGAAGGCTTTAATATCACAATTCCTCATAAAGAACGTATCATACCGTATTTAGATTATGTTGATGAACAAGCGATTAATGCAGGTGCAGTTAACACTGTTTTGATAAAAGATGGCAAGTGGATAGGGTATAATACAGATGGTATTGGTTATGTTAAAGGATTGCACAGCGTTTATCCAGATTTAGAAAATGCATACATTTTAATTTTGGGCGCAGGTGGTGCAAGTAAAGGTATTGCTTATGAATTAGCAAAATTTGTAAAGCCCAAATTAACTGTTGCGAATAGAACGATGGCTCGTTTTGAATCTTGGAATTTAAATATAAACCAAATTTCATTAGCAGATGCTGAAAAGTATTTAGCTGAATTCGATATCGTTATTAATACAACACCAGCGGGTATGGCTGGAAATAACGAAAGTATTATTAATTTAAAGCATCTTTCTCCCAATACTTTAATGAGTGATATTGTTTATATACCGTATAAAACACCTATTTTAGAGGAAGCAGAGCGCAAGGGAAACCATATTTATAATGGCTTAGATATGTTTGTTTACCAGGGTGCGGAAAGCTTTAAAATTTGGACTAATAAAGATGCTGATATTAATTCTATGAAAACAGCAGTTTTACAACAATTAAAAGGAGAATAACATATGCTTACTGGCAAACAAAAAAGATACTTAAGAAGTTTAGCACACAATATTGATCCGATTTTTCAAATTGGAAAAGGCGGTATCAACGAAAATATGATTAAACAAATAGATGATACGTTAGAAAACAGAGAATTGATTAAAGTACATGTACTACAAAATAACTTTGATGATAAAAAAGAATTAGCTGAAACATTAAGCGAAGCTACGCGTAGTGAATTAGTGCAAGTGATTGGATCTATGATAGTGATTTATAGAGAATCTAAAGATAATAAAGAAATTGAATTGCCATAATAATGAAAAAGATAGTACTTTACGGCGGTCAGTTTAACCCTATCCATACTGCACATATGATAGTAGCTAGCGAAGTATTTCATGAATTACAGCCAGATGAATTTTATTTTTTACCTAGTTTTATGTCTCCATTGAAAAAGCACCATGATTTTATAGACGTTCAGCACAGATTAACAATGATACAGATGATTATCGACGAGCTTGGTTTTGGAGATATTTGTGACGATGAAATTAAACGTGGTGGTCAAAGTTATACCTATGACACGATCAAGGCATTCAAGGAGCAACACAAAGACAGTGAGTTGTACTTTGTTATTGGGACGGATCAGTATAACCAACTAGAGAAATGGTATCAAATTGAATACTTAAAAGAAATGGTTACTTTTGTAGTTGTAAATCGAGACAAAAATAGTCAAAATGTTGAAAATGCTATGATTGCAATTCAGATACCTAGGGTAGATATAAGTTCGACAATGATTCGACAAAGAGTTAGTGAAGGGAAATCTATCCAAGTTCTTGTTCCTAAATCCGTTGAAAACTATATTAAGGGGGAAGGATTATATGAACATTGAAAAAGCAAAACGGCTTGCAAAAGAGAAACTGCCAGAGAAACGTTATAATCATTCTTTAAGAGTTGCAGAAACAGCGATTAAATTGGCAGAAATTTATGATGGAGACACTAGTAAAGTAGAATTAGCAGGTGTATTACATGATTTCTGTAAATATGATGATTTAGGTAAAATGTATCAAATTGTTCGACAATACGAATTAGGTAATGATCTACTGAGTTATGGTAGTGAAATATTGCATGGCCCTGTGTGTGCAGCAATCATGGAACATGAATATGGTATCAATGATGAGGAAGTATTAATGGCTATCAAATACCATACTACTGGACGTCAACAAATGACAAAAACTGAAAAACTGATTTTTATTGCAGATTACATCGAACCTGGAAGAACAATCCCAGGAGTTGATGATATTCGAGATATGGCATACAATCAAGGTAGTTTAGATAAGACAATTTATGAAATTTCTAAACGCACAGTACTATTTTTAATACAGAAAGATATTACGGTATATAATAAGACGATTGACTGTTTAAATTATTATAACTATAGTGACGAAAGAATAAAGGATGATTAAATGAATTCACAAGAATTATTAGCAATTGCTGTGGATGCAATTGACAATAAAAAAGGCGAAGATACGATTTCTTTAGAAATGAAAGGTATCAGCGATATGACAGATTATTTTGTTGTAACGCACGGAAATAATGAACGACAAGTTCAAGCGATTGCTAGAGCGGTGAAAGAAGTAGCCAATGAACAAAATATAGAAGTAAAACGTATGGAAGGATACAATGAAGCGCGTTGGATATTAATTGACTTAGCTGATGTTGTGGTACATGTTTTCCATAAAGACGAAAGAAATTATTATAATATTGAAAAGTTATATCAAGATGCACCATTAGAATCATATAGTCAGGTTGCGTATTAATTATGTCGCAATATGCAGAAATGAGCCTAGTGTACGATCAATTGACTCAAGATCAACCATATGAAAAATGGTTTGAAATTGTAAAAAATCACTGCAAAGATGAATCAAATATTTTAGATATTGGATGCGGTACTGGTAGTTTAACAGTTCAATTAGAAGCTTTAGGTAATGTTACTGGTATGGATTTAAGTGTTGATATGTTGACTGTTGCAGCTCAAAAATCAGCAAATGTAAATTGGCTTGAAGGAGATATGACATCTTTTGATTTGCAACAACAATTTGATATCATCACTATTTTTTGTGACTCTCTAAATTATTTGCAAGATGAAACTGCAGTGATTGAAACATTCATCAATGTTTATCATCATCTGACTGATTCAGGTGTATTTATTTTTGATGTACATACTGTTTATAAAATGATGACTTTGTTTAATAATCAAAGTTATATTGATGATAAAGGGGACATTTTTTTAGCATGGGATGCTGTGCAAGGAGATTTACCTTTAAGTGTTTATCATGATATGACATTTTTCATTCGACATGAAGATGAAACATATTCAAGATTTGATGAGTCTCATTTTCAGAGAACATTTGATGAAAAGACATATTTGTCTTGGTTAGCTCAAGTTGGTTTTAAACATGTTGAAACATTTACTGATTTTAATATAGATGAACATAATGAAGATGCAGAAAGATTGTTTTTCATTGCGAAAAAATAAAAGTAAAACCACTCGCTCAGACGTGTATAAAGTTGAGGAGTGGTTTTATTGTATCAATTTTTATTACGCTATAAAGATTTTTTAACTCAATGGAAGTTATATATTATAAGTGCTGTTGTTTTAATTATGGTATTAATTGGTTTTATATTCTGGAGACAAGATGATTATACTTCAAGAAATTTTGAAAATAAAGATACTGCTCTGAAACAAAGCACTAGTGAAAATAATAGTTTGTCCAAATTAGAAGATGTCCAGGTCAAAGATGGAGATAATTCCAAAAATAAAGGTCCTGTATATGTCGATGTAAAAGGTGCTGTTAAACATCCTAATGTTTATAAAATGACATCTAAGGATAGAGTAGTTGATTTACTTGATAAAGCACAATTATTGGATGATGCAGATGTAAGTCGAATTAATTTGTCTGAAAAATTAACAGATCAAAAAATGATTTTCATACCTCATAAAGGACAAAAGAATGTTGAACCACAAATTGAAGTAAACAGTGTGCACGTAAAAAATGGGAACACAAATAATACTAAAGTAAATTTAAATACGGCATCTGTATCAGAATTGATGTCTGTTCCTGGAGTAGGGCAAGCTAAAGCTAATGCAATTGTTGAATATCGCAACCAACAAGGTGCATTTCAAGAAATTGACGATTTGAAAAAAGTAAAAGGTTTTGGAAGTAAAACTTTTGATAAACTGAAATCTTATTTCACGACATAATGGATTATTTTAATTGCAAATTTTATTTTTTGTGATTAATCTTATATTATTAGAAAATGTTACTAAATTTTAAGTATGGAAGGTGAACATCTTGGAAAGAATCAAATGGGAAGAATATTTTATGGCACAAAGTCATTTGCTAGCATTACGTTCAACTTGTCAAAGATTATCTGTAGGTGCAACGATTGTTAAGGATAATCGTATTATTGCTGGTGGGTATAATGGCTCTGTAGCTGGCGAGGTGCATTGTATAGATGAAGGATGTTTAATTGAAGATGGACATTGTATCAGAACGATACATGCAGAAATGAATGCTTTATTACAATGTGCAAAACAAGGTGTATCTACTGAAGGTGCAACAATCTATGTTACTCATTTTCCATGCCTAAATTGTACAAAGTCAATTATTCAAGCAGGTATAAAGCGTATCTACTATGCAGAAGATTATCATAACCATGAATATGCAACTAAATTACTCAAACAATCTGGTATTGAATTTAAAAAAATTCCATTTTCACCAGAATATGTTGCTAAATATCTGACTAAAGGTTAATGTTTTGCTGTATGTCGCGTTATCAATGATTGTAGGAGTGCTTTGGAATTCTAGCAAAGTGCTCTCTACATTTCTTTTCATTTTACTTTTGTATATTACTTATCGTAAAAATAAAATCGTTTATGCCCCTATTTCTCTCTTTTTAATCATTTTCTCCTCATGGTATTTACATTATTCACAACAAGCAATATTTAATTATATCAATTATATTGAACGTAATTCTCAGTTTAATGAGCGTGCTCAAGTAATCCAAATTCAACGTCAAGGTAGTGACACATATAAAGGTAGGTTGAGTTTAAAAAATGAAATATATCCTTTCTTTTTAACAAATAAAAAGAATTTTGATTTAAAGAAAATTGAAAGTCGTAATTGTATTGTTAAAGGACAATTCAAAGTTAATGACAATAAGTTTGTAACTCTTAAATTACAAAGTATAGTTGTACAAAGCTGCCTAGAATCGAACCGGTCTAATTTAATTGAGAAACATAAACAGTTTATAATGAATCGAATTTATGATTCGGGTATTAAGTTTCCGGATCGTATTATGGCATTGATTACTGGTGACGTAAAAGAAATTAATGAGCAATTTAAGGAACGTGTTAAAGAGATAGGTATATATCATTTGCTGGCAGTTAGTGGCTCGCATATAGCTGCAATTGTATTCTTAATTTACAAACCTTTAAAACGATTAAATTTACCTTTATTTGTCATTAAAGGAATTACAATCATTGTATTAGCTTTATTTGCTCAATACACAAATTATGCACCTAGTGCTGTAAGAGCTATAATAATGACAACTCTTGTACTGCTTATTACTAAGCAAATTAAAATAAAGGGTATTCAGCTATTAGCATTTGCATTTATAATTATGTTTATTTTAAATCCACTAGTTGTTTATGATATTGGATTTCAATTTTCATTCATCATTTCATTTTTTATTATGCTACTTTTTCCTTTTTTACAGCAATTGTCAAAGTTACAATCATTATTCATAATTACGTTTATTGCACAATTAGCTTCATTTATCGTTGCCATTCCAAACTTTCATCAACTTCAATGGGTGGGATTTTTATCTAATTTGATTTTTGTACCGTACTATTCGATTATATTGTTTCCGCTATCTATTTTATTCTTTATTACAAGTCATTTTATTGTGGGATTAACGCCGCTAAATTACTTGGTTGACCTAAGTTTTAATTTTCATGACTGGTTACTAGACCTATTCACAAGAATTAAGCAATCACATTTTTCTGTTCCCAAGTTTAATGATTGGATATTTATAATATTTATAATTTCTGTTTATTACATATTTTGGTTATTGGCTAAACGTAAATATATATTGGTTACGTTTTGGACTATAATTATTCTGACATTATTAATAACGTTTCCAACAAATTCACATCACAAAATTACAATGTTAAATGTGGGGCAGGGAGACAGTATTTTATATGAAGGCGGTAAGAACCAAAATGTCTTGATTGATACAGGTGGGAAAGTGATTGATGATACTAAACAACCTAGTTATTCAATTTCTAAATATCATATTTTACCAACGCTAAATGAAAGAGGGATAAATGAATTAGAGTATCTAATTTTAACACATCCACACAATGACCATATTGGTGAAGTGGAATATATTATTAGTCATATTAAAATTAAACATATAGTGATATACAATAAGGGATATAGTAGTAATACATTGATGTTATTATCGAAATTAAGCCATAAGTACAACATTAAACTTATAGATGTAAGACAAGTTAGTAGTTTTAAACTTGGAGATAGTAGTTTTCTATTTTTTGATAGTTTTATTCCAAATAGCCGAGATAAAAATGAGTATTCGATTATTACTATGATTACATATCAAAATAAAAAAGTTTTATTAATGGGCGATGCTAGTAAAAATAATGAATCTTTACTACTAAAAAAATATAACTTGCCGGAGATTGATATTTTAAAAGTAGGTCATCATGGGAGCAAGACAAGTAGTTCTAAAGAATTTATAGAGATGATTAAGCCTAAAATAAGTTTGATTTCTTCTGGGAAGAACAATATGTATCATCTTCCTAATATAGAAGTTGTTAAACGATTGCAAAGGATTCGCAGTCGCATTTACAATAGTCAACAAAACGGTCAAGTTACAATTGACTTAGATGATAATTTAAAAGTTGATTCAAACTCTTATGGAAATGCAAGTGGTTTATAGATACAGAAACATGATATAATCTATTGATGTGTCAAACGAATGAAAGGATGTAATGAATGAGCGACAATATTGTAGCTATTTATGGAGATGTGCCTGAATTGGTTGAAAAACAAAGTGCAGAAATTATATCACAATTTTTGAAAAGTGATAGAGATGACTTTAACTTTGTGAAATATAATTTATACGAAACAGAGATTGCACCAATTGTTGAAGAAACATTAACATTGCCTTTCTTTTCAGATAAAAAAGCAATTTTGGTTAAAAATGCATATATATTTACAGGTGAAAAAGCGCCAAAAGATATGGCTCATAATGTAAATCAATTAATAGAATTTATTGAAAAATATGATGGCGAAAATTTGATTGTCTTTGAGATATATCAAAATAAACTTGATGAAAGAAAAAAGTTAACTAAAACTCTAAAAAAGCATGCAAGGCTTAAAAAAATAGAGCAAATGTCTGAAGAAGAAATAAAAAAATGGATTCAAAGTAAATTAAATGAGAATTTCAAAGATATCAAAAGAGATGCATTAGATTTATTTATTGAGTTGACAGGTATTAACTTTAATATTGTCTCACAAGAGATAGAAAAGTTGATTTTATTTTTAGGCGATAGACCAACAATTAATAAGCAGGATGTTAACCAAATTATTAATAGAAGTTTAGAGCAAAATGTATTTTTACTGACTGAATACATTCAGAAAAGAAAGAAAGAACAAGCAATTCATTTAGTAAAAGATTTAATAACTATGAAAGAAGAACCTATTAAATTACTTGCACTAATCACAAGTAATTACCGATTATTTTATCAATGTAAGATTTTGAGTCAAAAAGGATATAGTGGACAGCAAATTGCTAAAACAATAGGCGTACATCCATACAGAGTAAAATTAGCGTTAGGACAAGTAAGACATTATCAACTTGATGAATTATTGAATATTATAGATGCTTGTGCGGAAACTGATTATAAACTTAAATCATCATATATGGATAAACAGTTAATACTGGAATTATTCATTCTATCTTTATAAAAAATAAAAGTTCAAGCATGCGCTTGAACTTTTATTTAAAAAGATTATTTATTTGCAGTCATTAATTGTGATTTAATACGGTCAGCTTTGTTTGAATGTATTAAATTACTTTGAGCAGCTTTGTCTACTAACTTAACTGCTAAGCTTACTAATTCATTTTTATTATCAGCGTTATTTGAAACAGCTGTTTTAGCGTTTTTAACTGCTGTACGCATTGCACTCTTTTGTGAAATGTTGCGTGCTTCAGCTTTTTCAGTTGTTTTTACACGTTTAATTGCAGATTTGATATTTGCCATTTCTGTCACCTCCTAAAAGTGAGTTCATCTTATCAAAATTTTATTTGATTACAACAAGAAATATTTTAACAAAAGTCTAACCGTTGTGCAATCATTTATTTGATGGGGTTAGCTTAAAATTTTGCAGATTTAATAAATTGTGTTGGAAACACAATCAATACGTTTTATAATTATAAGTACGTAATTAACATATTAACATATCGCAAGTATGTATTTAAATAAAGATTGTTATAATTTCAAAGTTCATCCAAGATTATGGCGTTTGCATTTACCTATTAAAAACGTTATTATATCAAAGATGCGAAAGATAATACGGGTTTATTTTATGAAAGTGAGAAGGATAAAATGGATAATGAGCAACGCTTAAAAAGAAGAAAGAATATAAGGAATTTCTCGATTATAGCACATATTGACCACGGAAAATCTACATTGGCTGATAGAATTTTAGAAAATACCAAATCAGTTGAAACAAGAGATATGCAAGATCAGTTACTAGATTCAATGGATTTAGAAAGAGAACGTGGTATTACAATCAAATTAAACGCAGTACGTTTAAAGTACGAAGCTAAAGATGGAAATACTTATACATTCCATTTAATCGATACGCCTGGACACGTCGATTTTACATATGAAGTGTCACGTTCTTTGGCAGCTTGTGAGGGTGCGATTTTAGTAGTAGATGCGGCTCAAGGTATCGAAGCACAAACATTAGCAAATGTTTATTTGGCATTAGATAATGAGTTAGAGTTATTGCCTGTTATTAACAAAATTGATTTACCTGCTGCAGAACCTGAACGCGTGAAACAAGAAATTGAAGATATGATAGGTTTAGACCAAGACGATGTTGTTTTAGCAAGTGCTAAATCTAACATTGGAATTGAAGAGATACTAGAGAAAATAGTTGAAGTTGTGCCAGCTCCAGATGGCGACCCAGAAGCACCACTAAAAGCGTTAATATTTGATTCTGAGTATGATCCATATAGAGGGGTAATTTCATCGATAAGAATTGTAGACGGTGTTGTTAAAGCCGGAGATAAAATTCGAATGATGGCCACTGGTAAAGAGTTCGAAGTAACAGAAGTTGGAATTAATACACCTAAGCAGCTTCCTGTTGATGAATTAACAGTTGGTGATGTTGGTTATATTATTGCAAGTATTAAAAATGTTGATGATTCTAGGGTTGGTGACACAATCACATTAGCTAGTAGACCTGCATCAGAACCACTGCAAGGTTATAAGAAAATGAATCCAATGGTATATTGCGGACTGTTCCCAATAGATAACAAAAATTATAATGATTTAAGAGAAGCATTAGAAAAATTACAATTGAATGATGCATCATTAGAATTCGAGCCTGAATCATCACAAGCATTAGGTTTTGGTTATAGAACTGGTTTCTTAGGTATGTTACACATGGAAATAATTCAAGAAAGAATTGAAAGAGAATTTGGCATTGAATTAATTGCAACAGCACCATCTGTAATTTATCAATGTATTTTAAGGGACGGTTCAGAAGTGACGGTTGATAACCCAGCACAAATGCCAGATCGTGATAAAATTGATAAAATATTTGAGCCATATGTTCGTGCAACTATGATGGTTCCAAATGACTATGTAGGTGCAGTAATGGAATTATGTCAACGTAAACGTGGACAATTTATAAATATGGACTATTTAGATGATATTCGTGTAAATATTGTTTATGAATTACCTTTAGCTGAAGTTGTATTTGATTTCTTCGATCAACTTAAATCTAATACCAAAGGATATGCATCATTTGATTATGAGTTCATCGAAAATAAAGAAAGTAATTTAGTGAAGATGGATATTTTATTAAACGGTGATAAAGTGGATGCTCTAAGCTTCATAGTTCATAGAGATTTTGCATATGAACGTGGTAAAGCATTAGTTGAAAAACTTAAAACGTTAATTCCAAGACAGCAATTTGAAGTACCTGTACAGGCTGCAATAGGACAAAAAATTGTAGCACGTACAAATATTAAATCAATGGGTAAAAACGTTTTAGCTAAATGTTATGGCGGTGACATAAGCCGTAAACGTAAATTACTTGAAAAACAAAAAGCAGGTAAAGCTAAGATGAAAGCAGTTGGTAATGTTGAAATTCCACAGGATGCTTTCTTGGCTGTATTGAAAATGGATGACGAATAATTTTTTAAAAAATCTATTAACAATTTACAATGAATAAAGTTTAATAACTAAAAAGAGGGAGCCTAGGATAAATTAACGTCCTGGGCTTTACAATATTATATTGGCAGTCATCGACAGAGTTAAAATGAGCTTATAACAATGGGGCCCCAACACAGAGAATTTCGAAAAGAAATTCTACAGGCAATGCAGGTTGGGGTGTGGGCCCCAACATAGAAGCTGACGAAAAGTCAGCTTACAATAATATGCAAGTTGGGGTGGGGACCCAACACAGAGAAATTGGATTGCCAATTTCTACAGACAAAGCAAGTTGGGGTGGGACGACGAAATAAATTTTGCGAAAATATCATTTCTGTCCCACTCCC